>CAZJDB010000037.1:0-29767 GCA_964544695.1 uncultured Chitinophagaceae bacterium | reverse complement strand
AATTACGACATCTCCATCAACATAGGCAAATACGCGCATTGGACCGATACCCTCCAAGGCGAAAAGGGCGTGCTCGACCTTAGCTTTTATGTCTTAGCCTACAATCTGGACCGTGCGAAAGAACACTTTGCCGCCAACGTGAAGCCCATGATCCATTGTTTCGAGTACTGGATGGGCCCCTACCCCTTTTACGAGGACGGCTACAAGCTGGTGGAAAGTCACAACCTGGGGATGGAACACCAGGGCGCGACCCAATACGGGAACCGCTTCCTGAACGGGTACCGGGTCACCGACCGGAACGGGGTAAACTCGGGCATCGACCTGTCGCACTCGGGCTGGGGACTGAAGTGGGACTTCATCATCATCCATGAAAGCGGCCACGATTGGTTCGGAAACAACATCACCTCCAAGGATCTGGCCGACATGTGGGTGCACGAAGGTTTCACGAATTACTCCGAAACGCTGTTCGTGGATTGCCAGTACGGCACGAAGGCGGGCGATGAATACTGCCGGGGCACGCGCCGCAACATCCGCAACGACAAGCCCATCATCGCCCCCTACGACGTCAACGCCGAGGGTTCGGGGGATATGTATTATAAAGGGGGCAATATGCTTCATACGATCCGCTGCATCATCGGCAACGATGAGACGTTCCGGCAAATCCTGAGGGGCTTGAACAAGACCTTTTACCATCAAACCGTGACAACGAAACAGGTCGAAGACTACATGACCCAACAAAGTGGAATGGACTTGAGCAAGGTGTTCGACGAGTATCTAAGAACGACATCGATCCCCACACTGACCTACTCTGTAAAGGACGGCCAGACCACGTACCATTGGACCACATGCGTGGACGGATTCAACATGCCGGTAAGGATTGATCTGCCCGATGGCACAACGAAGTTGTTGCAAGTCACCACTGCCCCATCGCAAGCAACGCTGCCCGGAGACCTGAAAGTGGATCCTAATATGTTCGTGAACGTCAAAGCGGAATAGTGGGTCAAATCCGCCGTCAAACGGTCCTATCCAGCCTGTCGACCTATTTTGGTTTCGGGATCGGCGCGCTGAACACCTACCTCTTCGTGCACAAGGGGGTGACCCATTTCACCCCCGAGGAGTATGGGCTGACGCGGATTTTTACCGACGTGGGGCAGATGATCTATGCCTTCGGCAGCCTGGGCGTCGCCAGCGTCCTCTACAAGTTTTATCCCTACTATAAGGACCACCTTGCGCGAAAGGACAACGACCTGCTGACCTGGGCGCTCGTGTTATCGATGATTGGCTTCCTGGCAGTACTGGTAGCTGGCTGGTGGTTCGAGCCCCTGATCGTCCGGAAGTTTTCGGCGCGTTCCCTCTTGTTCGTGGTTTACTACAAGTGGGTTTTCCCCTTTGGCCTGGGATACCTCCTTTTCACCGTACTGGAAGCCTTTGCCGTGGCCGTGCGACAGTCTGTCGTCTCCACCTTCATGCGGGAGGGGCTTGTGCGGCTTTTCGTATTGGTGATGATCCTGCCATACCTCTTCAACTGGATATCCTTCGATACTTTCATCAAGCTATTCGCACTGCAGTACCTGGCCGTAGCCCTTGCATTACTACTATATTTGAGCCGCCAGGGCCTCGTCGCCTTTACCTTCCGGGTCAGTAAGGTCACCTGCCGCTTCAGAAAGAAGATCGCCAGTATGCTTTCTCTTGTCTATGGAGGCGTGGTGATCCAGATCGTCGCCCAGGCCTTCGACGGGGTCCTGATCGCCGCCCTGGTCAATTTGAAGTTCGCGGGCATCTATACCTTCCTGCTCTACATCGCCAACATCATCCAGGTACCCCAGCGCAGCGTCCAATCCGTCACGATCCCCCACCTCGCTCAAGCCTGGAAGGACAAGGACATGGGGCGGATCAACCGGATATACCACCGGACCTCCATCAACCTGCTCATCCTCAGCAGTACGCTTTTTTGCCTCATCTGGCTGTGTACGCCCGATGCTTTCGCCGTGTTTCCCATTCAGGAGGACTACAAGCAAGGCCTGAACGTCATCCTCCTCCTCGGCCTGGCGCGCATCATCGACGCGGGGATGGGGGTGAACAGCCAAATCATCGGCACATCTGTATATTGGAGATTTGAATTTTTCACGGGGGTCCTGTTGTTGTCGCTGCGCATTCCACTGAATATAATTTTAATAAAAGCATACGGGATTACAGGCTCCGCAGTGGCCGACATGTTTTCGCTGGTGGTGTATAATTGCATCCGGCTTGTTTTCCTGGCTCGTCGGTTCGGGATGCAGCCATTCACGTATAAGACGTTGCTCGCCTTGGTATTTGCGGCGGGTGCCTTTATACTGACGTACTGGGTTTGCAGTCCCCTCCACGGATGGGTTGCCATTGGCGCGAAAATTCTGATGTTTACTGTATTGTACGGCGTCCTGGCCTTCCGGCTCACACCCGACGCCTATGGCATCCTGCCGGCGCCCCTGAAACGCTGGCTCCAATAGGCTTCGCCCAGGTCGCTGATCATCACGCCCCCAGAAGTCGAGGCATGCACGAACTTATTGTTCATCAGGTAGATTCCTACGTGGGTAATCACCTTCTTGACGCCAAAAAATACCAGATCGCCTTCGGTGAGTTTGTCAAAGGGAACACGCCGGCAAGCCGCGAATTGTTCCCTGCTCGTCCGTGGGATATCGATGCTGTAAATGGCCTGTTCGAGGATTTTGGCAAAGCCCGAGCAATCCACCCCGCTTTCATCATTACCCCCCAGGTGGTAGGGTGCGCCCATCCAATGGTCGATGAATTGATACAGGGAAATATTGGTAATCAGCTCCACAGGGACGTCGAGCTGCATGGCGTACTTGAAGCTCAGCGCATTAACCGTTTCGATGTTGAGGCCCATGGAATTCACGTAGGCGTATCCGGGGGTCCCGATGGGCTTGCCTACTGTCCTTTCGGCGAAGGCGCCCTGGGAGGCGGGTTTGAGCGTAGGCGGCGCCACGACCGCGGGCGTTGTGTGCCGCGAAGTGCTGCAACCGTATATTAGCCACAGGGTCAGAAGGCCATATAGAAATGGTCGTGTTATGGTGGCAAAGGTACAAAATGTTGACGTAGTGTGGAAAACCCCCCTGCGCACCATACCCAAATCTTTCGGATCTTTGCAGGTACAATATGCAATTCTCCCACCTTCATACCCATACCCAATATTCCCTCCTCGACGGCGCCGCGAGCATTTCCAGCCTATATAAAAAGGCTATCAAGGACGGAATGCCCGCCCTTGCCATCACCGATCACGGGAATATGTTTGGCGCCTTCGAATTCGTGAGCGAAGCCTACAAGCACAAGAACGAGGACGGGTCCCTGAAGGTCAAGCCCATCGTGGGCTGTGAGTTCTACGTGGTCGAGGACCGTTTCCGCCGGACCTTTACCAAGGATCAAAAGGACGAGCGCTTTCACCAAATCCTGCTGGCTAAAAATACCAAGGGATACCAGAACCTCATCAAGCTGACCTCCGCGGGCTACATGGAAGGCCTCTACGGGAAGTATCCACGCATCGACAAGGGCCTGCTCCTCAAGCACAGCGAAGGCTTGATCGCAACCACGTGCTGCCTGGGGGCCTACGTCCCTCAAACCATCCTCACGAAAGGGGAAGCAGCCGCCGAAAAGGAGTTCGAGTGGTGGCTGGAGCGCTTCGGAGAGGATTATTACGTGGAGCTCCAACGGCACGGGTTACACGAACAAGACAAGGTCAACTTGACGCTATTGAAATTCGCGGAGAAATTCGGGGTCAAGGTCATCGCCAGCAACGACAGTCACTACACCGACAAGGACGACTACGATGCCCACGACATCCTGTTGTGCATCAATACGGGGGAAAAGAAGAGCACGCCCGGATACGACGACTTCGTCAACGACGACGTGCAAATGAAGAACCGGCGCTTCAAATTCCCCAACGACCAGTTCTATTTCAAGGACTCGGCCGAAATGACCCAACTGTTCAGCGACCGGCCCGACGCCATCGACAACACCAACGAGGTCGTTTCGAAGGTGGAGGTGCTCAATCTGAAAAAGGATATCCTGCTTCCGAATTTCCCCGTGCCGCTGGAATTCCAGGTGCACGCCGACAGCACCCTCAACCAATGGGAATACCTAAAGCATCTCGCCTACGAAGGCGCTAAAAAACGCTACCACGAGTTGACCCCCGAATTAACGGAGCGCCTGGACTTCGAGTTGTTCACGGTGAAAACGATGGGCTTTGCCGGTTACTTCCTCATCGTGAGCGACTTCATCCGCGCCGGGCGCGAACTGGGCGTCTTCATCGGCCCGGGCCGAGGATCGGCCGCGGGCAGTGTCGTGGCCTACTGCATCGGCATCACGAATATCGACCCCATCAAGTACAACCTGCTCTTTGAACGCTTCCTGAACCCGGACCGGAAGAGCATGCCCGATATAGACACCGACTTCGACGACGCAGGGCGCCAGAAGGTGATCGACTACGTCGTCCAGAAATACGGGCGAAACCAGGTGGCGCAGATCGTCACCTACGGCACCATGGCCGCCAAGATGAGCATCAAGGACGTGGCCCGGGTCATGGATTTGCCCCTGGTCGACGCCAACGCCCTGGCCAAGCTCGTCCCCGATAGGCCCGGCATCGTCCTGAAGCGTGTCCTCCACGCCCCCCTGACCGGGGAAGGATCCCTGGTGGAAAAGGAAGCGCTCATCCCCGACGACCTGGAGCTCGTTCGGAAGATCCGCCAAATCTATAACGGGACCGATCTGCACGCCAAGGTGCTCCACGAAGCCGAGCGCCTGGAGGGGTCGGTGCGCAACACAGGCCTACACGCCGCGGGCATCATCATCGCCCCGGATGACCTGATGAACATCATTCCAGTGTGCACGTCCAAGGAATCAGAGCTCCTCGTGACCCAGATTGAGGGCAGCATCATCGAAGAAGCCGGTGTCATCAAAATGGACTTCCTGGGACTCAAGACCCTGACCATATTGCGCGACGCGCTGCAACTAATCCGCGAAAATCATGGTATCGACATCGACCTGGACACGATCCCTCTCGACGACCCTGATACCTACGCCCTGTACCAAAGGGCCGATACCATCGGCACGTTCCAGTTCGAAAGTCCCGGGATGCAAAAGTACCTCCGGGAGCTCAAGCCCGACCGCTTCGACGACCTGATCGCGATGAACGCCCTGTATCGCCCGGGTCCGCTGGAATACATCCCCAACTTCATCGCGCGCAAGCACGGGACCGAAGCCATCGTATACGACCTGCCGCAGATGGAAGAATTCCTCAGGGAAACGTATGGAATCACGGTCTACCAGGAACAGGTCATGCTCCTCAGCCAGCACCTCGCGGGCTTTACCAAGGGGGACGCCGATGTGCTGCGCAAAGCGATGGGCAAAAAGCAAAAATCCGTCCTGGACAAGATGAAAAGCCAGTTCATCAAAGGCGCCACCGAACGCGGTCACCCAGCCGCGGCGCTGGAGAAAATCTGGACCGACTGGGAGGCCTTTGCGCAATACGCCTTCAACAAGTCACACTCCACGTGCTATGCCTTCGTGGCTTACCAAACCGCGTTTTTGAAGGCCCACTACCCCAGCGAATACATGGCCTCCGTCCTGAACAACGCGGGTTCCATCGAAAAGATCACCTTCTTCATGGAGGAATGCAAGCGCATGGGCCTGAAGGTGCTGGGACCCGATATCAATGAGTCCAAGGCAGGGTTTGCCGTGAACGCGCGCGGGGAAATCAGGTTTGGCCTCTCAGGCTTGAAAGGCGTCGGCGAAGCCGCCATCGATTCGCTCCTGGCCGAGCGTTTGGCAAATGGACCCTACCTCGACCTCTGGGACATGATCAAACGCATCAACCAGCGTGCCGTCAATAAGAAGTCCCTGGAATGCCTCGTCAAGTCGGGGGCCTTCGATGCTTTCAAACTCCATCGTGCCCAGTACTTCCACGTCGCGCCAGGAGATACGACGAACGGCCTGGAAAAGATCATCCGCTTTGGGAACCAATTCCAAACCAACCTCGCCACCCAATCGAATACCCTGTTCGGGAGCCTGTCCATGCCCGCCGTCCTGGTCCCCAAGGTCGCCGACTGCGAGCCCTGGACCCTGACCACCCTCCTGGACAACGAGAAGGACGTGACGGGCATCTTCCTGAGCGGGCATCCCCTCGACAACTTCCGTTTCGAGATACAGCACTATGGGATCACCCCCCTGGCCGAGTACAATGAATTCAAGGAAGGCATCGCCCTTCAACCCAATCCCTTCCGCCCTTTCCGCCTGGCCGGCCTGGTTTCCGAGGCGCAGCACCGCATCTCCAAAACGGGTAAACAGTTCGGGATATTCGGCGTCGAAGATTACTCGGGGAAGATCGAAGTCCCCCTCTTCGGTGAAGACTATATCAAATACAAAGACCACTTTGCGCCCGGGACGGTGATCTATGTGACGGGGAATTTCAAAAACCGTTTCAACCGCGACGACGACTACGAATTCAAGGTCACCCAGGTCCTCCTCCTGGAGACCATTAAGAAAACCTTAACGAAGCAGCTCCTTCTCGAAATTCCACCCATCCTCCTGACCGAGGAAATCGTCAGTTTCCTCGAGCGCCAGGTAGCCCAATACCCCGGGAAAACGGCCTTCCGCATACAACTCAAGGACGACCGGACGCAGCGCAAACTGAACTTCCAGCGCATCGGTCAAGGCCTCGAAATGAATGACGAAATGACACACTTTTTACAAATCAATCCCGATCTTGACGTGAGCATTTTGACATAATGCCAGAATTCATGGCTTGGTCGTATCTTTGCAATCAATACTCAATAAACCTATACTATATGGCACAAGAATTCACAGATTCCAATTTTAAGGAAAGTGTATTGGACTCGGATAAACTCACCGTGGTAGACTTCTGGGCAGAGTGGTGCGGACCCTGTCGCGCGATAGGACCCGTCATCGAAGAACTCTCCAAGGAATACAACGGTAAGATCAATGTTGGAAAGGTGAACGTTGACCACAACCCCCAGGTGAGCATGAACTATGGCATCACCTCGATTCCCGCCATTCTCTTTATTAAAGACGGAAAGGTTGTCGACAAACTGGTCGGCGCTCAGCCCAAAGGGAACTTTGTTAAAAAGATTGAAGCGCACCTGGCCTAAGCCGGAGCGCACCGCATAAAGGTTCAGCCGCCTTCCTTCCGGGGGGCGGTTATTTTTTTTACAGAACCGTCTTCATAGCCTATGAGCACCTCCGTGGCGAGGTTGATGAACAGGCCGTGCTCGACGACCCCCGGGATATCATGCAGCGCCTCGCCCAGCCCGGCAGGATCGTCGATGGCTCCAAAATGGGCGTCAAGGATGTAATTCCCGTGATCGGTCACAAACACCTGGCCGTCCTTCATCCGCAACGCCGAGGGTGCGCCAATGCGCTTTTGCACCTGCTTCCATCCAAAAGGAATCACTTCTATGGGTAGCGGAAATTTGCCGAGGCAAGCCACCATTTTTTGCTCATCCGCAATGACGATCATGCGATCCGACGCCGCAGCCACCATCTTTTCCTGGAGCAGCGCTCCTCCCCCGCCCTTGATCAATCGAAGCGAAGGATCCACCTCATCCGCCCCGTCGATGGTCAGCGCCAGCCGGTCCACGTCATTGAGGGTAACCAGCGGAATTCCAAGGGACGCGGCCAATTCCCCCGTCTGCCGGGAAGTAGGAACGGCCGTGATGACAAACCCCTGTTTCACTTTTTCCCCAAGGGCCATGATCATCCAATAGGCCGTGGTGCCCGTGCCTATGCCGATGGCCGTGTTGGGTTGGATAAAGGTGGCGGCGTACTCGCCCACCGTTTTTTTCATTTGGTCTTTATCTGTCATTTTCGTTATGATAACGGAAAACAAAAAGAAAAACAATGCCCAGCAAGAGTGCGTAGGCAGCAAAAGTAAACCATATGGCGTGCCAGTCGCGCACGCCGTTTGACGTGAAGTGGTCGATGACCCATCCACTCCCGTAGCCGCCCACGTAGGCGCCGATCCCATTGGTCATGATCATGAACAAACCCTGGGCGCTGGCCCTGATCCGGAAGTCCGCCTCCCGCTCGACGAACAGGGAGCCGGATATGTTGAAGAAATCGAAAGCCATTCCATAGACGATCATGGACAACACCAGGAGCAGGAAACCACTTCCGGGATTACCCAGCCCAAACAGACCGAAGCGGAACACCCACGCGAAAATGCTCATCAGCATCACGCGCTTGATCCCGAAGCGACGCAGGAAGAAAGGGATCGTCAGGATAAAAAGGGTCTCCGAAATCTGCGAAATCGACGTCAGGATATTGGGATGACGGACGGCAAACGTATCGGGATATAGATTTTTGAAGTCTTGGAGAAAGGTCGTGGCCCAGGCATTCGAAATTTGGAGGGCCGCCCCCAACAGCAGGGCGAAGACAAAGAACAGGGCCATTTTCTTTTGCCGGAAAAGTACGAAAGCGTCCAGGCCAAGCGCGGATGCAAGCGTCCTCTTGCTTCCTTTTGCTGCCGGTGGAGGACACGCCGGTATGGTGAACGCGTATACGCCCAGGACCGCCGCTGCTCCCGCGCTCAGGTAGAGCTGTGCATTCGTGGTGGTCCAATGGTTCAGGTCCACCACCCACATGGCGACGATAAACCCTACGGTGCCCCACACGCGAATCGGCGGAAAGTCCCGGACGATGTTATATCCCCTTTTTTCCAACACACTGTAAGAAACGGTGTTGTTCAGGGCAATCGTGGGCATATACACGATGGAATTGAACAGCATGATCCAATACAGAAAATGGTATTCGGTAACGGTCGAGGCCCAGAGCAACAAACCGGCCCCTGCGAGATGGCAAAGTCCGAGGACGCGCTCCGCATTGACCCAGCGATCGGCCACGATCCCCAGTAGTCCCGGCATGAACATGGCCGCCACGCCCATGGTGGCGAAAATGCCGCCTATCTGGATACCGCCGAAATGCAGCTGCGAAGAAAGATAAGAACCGAGCGAGGTGAGCCAGGAGCCCCATATGAAGAATTCCAGGAAATTCATCACAATGAGCCGGAACTTGATGTGCATGCACAATAATACGTAATTTTGCCTATGCATAGCCTGTTATCCACCGTCTCCGGAGCGCTGCGAACCATTGGTGAAAAAGTCCTGGCGGGCGATCGCCTCACTACGTCGGAAGGCCTTATCCTTTTCGAGCAGGGCTCCCTGCCCTACCTGGGCGCTCTCGCCAACCACGTCCGCGAACGGATGCACGGAAACAAGACCTACTTCAACCGGAATTTCCATATCGAGCCCACCAATGTGTGCGTGTTCACCTGCGCCTTTTGTTCCTATTCGCGCCTCTACGCGCACCGCGAAGAAGGATGGGAACTAAGCATTGAACAAATGATGGACATCATCCGCTCCTACGATGGAAAGCCCGTTACTGAAGTGCACATTGTAGGCGGCGTCCATCCCAAAATGAACCTGGCCTACTTTGCCGACCTGCTCCGGCAAATCCATGCGCATCGTCCCGACCTGCACATCAAAGGCTTCACTGCCGTCGAGCTGGACTATATGTTCCGCAAAGCGAAACTCACCGTCGAAGAAGGCATGACGCTGTTGCGTGACGCCGGCCTCCAGTCCCTGCCTGGCGGAGGCGCCGAAATCTTCCACCCCGACATTCGCGCGCAGATTTGCGCCGACAAGGTGGACGCCGACGGATGGCTGTACATCCATGAGACCGCGCACCGCCTGGGGATGCATACCAACGCCACCATGCTCTATGGCCATATCGAATCGTATGCCCACCGGATCGACCACATGCTGCGCCTTCGCGAACTCCAGGACCGGACCGGCGGATTCAATACGTTCATACCATTGAAGTTCCGCAACAAAGACAACGACATGTCCCATGTGTCCGAGGTCAGCGTGGTGGAAGATATGAAAGCATACGCCGTTGCACGCCTCTTCCTCGACAACTTCCCTCACCTCAAGGCCTACTGGCCCATGCTGGGCAGGCAAAAAGCCCAGCTCAGCCTGTCCTTTGGCGTCAATGACCTGGATGGCACCATCGACGATTCCACGAAGATATATTCCATGGCGGGAGCCGAAGAACAAAAGCCCGCGATGAGCACCACCGAACTCGTGGCCCTCATCAAGCAGGCCGGACGCGCGCCCGTCGAGCGTGATACGCTTTACCACACGGTCCACGACTACAGCGATGTATCGCTGGAAAGTCTCCTGGCAGACCCTACTTTGAATTGATATGAAACGATACCTCCTGCTTTTTCTTTTGATCGGCTGCCGGGGTCACGGCGACTCGCTGGCGTACCTGGACGCCCAAGTCGGCCAGCGCCCTACCGCCGGGTTCTGGGACACCGAACCCCTGCATAAGAAGTTGAAAGACTTGTTGGGAGACCGTTATACGCAGTTCGTCGCAGACATGGCCAAGGCCGGTCCTCTTTCCCGGGGAAAATATCTTTATTTGATTTCGCCCATCGACAGCGGCTACGCCTATTTGTTGATCGACACTCAGACCGGCAAGTTGTCGGCTAGTATGCATTCGTCAATTCAAATCGAGAATTTCCAGTCGCCCGGCGAAGCCTTCGATGTACCCGCAGAAATCCAATCCAAAATAGAAAAAAATTAACCCCGGGTTTTGGGGTGTCAGCACTCCGGAAGGCTCAACGGAATATTCACGGCGAGGCCGCCGTCCGCCGTTTCCTTGTACTTGTTATTCATATCCTGGGCCGTGTCCCACATGGTCTTTACCACGGCGTCCAGGCTAACTTTTGCGTAGTCGGGCGCGCTTTGGAGCGCCAACTGGGAAGCCGTGATGGCCTTGATCGCACCCATGGTATTGCGTTCTATGCAGGGGATTTGCACGAGTCCCGCGATGGGATCGCAGGTCAGGCCAAGGTGGTGCTCCATGGCGATCTCCGCGGCCATCAGTGCCTGGCGCTGGGTCCCCCCCATTACCTCGGTAAGGCCCGCTGCGGCCATGGCGCTCGAAACCCCGATTTCGGCCTGGCATCCGCCCATGGCGGCGGAAATGGTGGCCCCTTTCTTGAAAATACTTCCGACTTCACTGGCAGTAAGGAGAAAGGTCAGTATCTTATCATCCGAATTTCCATCGCAAAAAGCGACGAAATATTGCAGCACGGCAGGGATGACCCCCGCCGCCCCGTTGGTGGGAGCGGTGACCACGCGTCCGAAAGAAGCATTTTCCTCATTGACAGCCAGGGCGAAGCAGCTCACCCAATCCAGGATGTATTGAAAGCCGGCGCCGCCCGCCCGAATTGATTCCAACCAGCCCGCGTAATCCAAGTAGTTTCTTTTTTTCAGGAGATGTTGATTTAGGCCAGCCGCCCGGCGCTTGACCTGCAGGCCCCCCGGCAGGGAGCCTTCGGTGTGGCAACCCCGGTACATGCATTCGCGCATCACGTGCCATATAGTAAGGACCCCCGCCCGCGTAGCTTCTTCACTTCTCCAGGTGTGCTCATTTTCCATGACCACCTCTGAGATACTCATCCCTGTCTTCATGCACCAGTGCAACAAATCTTTGGATTGGTCTATGGGGAAGGGCAGGGCTACCTGGGAGGCCCCACCCGGTTCCTCGCCTTCCTGTTTGATGAAGCCCCCGCCGATGGAGTAGTAGGTTTCAGATACCCCCACGCCTTCCAAAAGGAAAGTCAGGGCGTTGGGATGATAAGGCAAACTCTCCGTATACAAAAAATCAACAAAAAATGAAACGTTTTTTAGGCCTGCCAGGCGCACCAGCCCCGATTCCGTGGCCACCCGGACATATTCGCTGATGGCCCCGGTATCGAAGGTCACGGGGTCTTCCCCGGCCAGCCCCAGGAGGACGGCGATGTCCGTGCCGTGGCCCTTGCCCGTTTTTGCCAGGGAGCCATAGAGAAGCACACGGACCCCCGTGGCCTCGTTCAGGAGCCCTCGTACCGATTGGGCAAAGCGTTGGGCGGCCCGCCAGGGACCCAAAGTATGGCTGCTCGAAGGCCCCACGCCGATCTTGAACATGTCGAATACCGAAATCGCTTCCATCGTGTACTATTTTTTAGCCTTCAGCTCCTTGTATTGTTGTTCCTTTTGATCCCAAAGGTAACGCTGCCGGAAAATCGAATAAAACAGGACGATACCGGACACGGCGATCATCACAACCACCAGATCTTCCGTATGGAGGTAGGGCATCCATTTATACCATCCCCTAAAGATCAGGGCCACCAGGATGGGGAGGCCGAAACATAGTCCAACTGGCAATCCCATAAGTAATTGATGAACGAACCGGCCCTCTTTTTCCCGGTGGATTTCCCAGTATTCTACAAACTCTTTCTCCTTCTGTGTCAACATTTGGCAAACATATTGATTACGCTAAATTCGACTTTTTCCTGTACGTTTGTTAAAACACCGCGTTCAGCATGAAGATATCAGACTTGTTATGTCAGTATTTGTATCAGACTAGAGAACTGGTATTGGAAGGCTTCGGCGTCTTTCGCCTGGATCCCTCGGTAAACCCTACGGAAGCCAAAGAACAAGAGCAAGTATACCAGGGCATCACCTTCGAAAACGACCCCAAACTCAAAACCCCGGCCCCATTTGTCGATTTCCTCATCCTCCACAGCGGAAAGATGAAACCCCTGGCGATTTCAGACCTGGAAGCCTTCCTGACCACCGGAAAAGAGCTTTTGAATATAGGTAAGCCATTAATCCTTAATGGAATAGGAACGCTCACGCGCATCCGAAACCAGTACCTTGAGTTTACCCCCGGGCCCTTTATCCCCATTCGCCTGGAGCCCCTGGAACACCCTTTCCGCGAAAGGGTCGCCACCAGCGAAGAAGAGTTGTTCCGCTCCGAAGACGTCCCCGGCGGCGTCAACACCTCCCGAAACCGCAGGACCCTGCTGATCGTGGCCGTGGTGCTGCTCGTCCTCCTGGGAGGCTGGGGGGTCTACCACTTTCTGATTCAAAAGAAAAGCACTGCTGCCGACACCCAAATTCAACCGGCCGAAGCGCCTACCGCTCAGAAAGATACCACCGCCGGCGCTGTTTCGTCAACCGAGGCTGGCCCCGCGGCTAAACCCGACTCCATTCCGGCTTCCGGGACGGGCCCCGTTACCTTCCGCATCCTCGTGCGGACCTACGAGGACCAGGCCAGCGCCCAGCGCCGCTTCGATTCTTTAAAGACCTGGGGGCACAACGTGGCCATGGTCAAGGAAGATTCCACTCACTACTCGATCATCATGCCTTTTTCGGTCCCCCTCTCGGATACCACGGCCGTAAAGGATTCGCTTACGGACTTTTTTGGGAGAAAGGTGACGGTCCTCCTCGGAGCCAAATAGCCGCCAACGCAGCGCCGCCAGCCAGCCGTGGCCCGCAGTGGCGACCCGCAGAGCGAGGCCAAATAAAAAGCCCCCCATCGCTGGAGGGCCTTTCCTATTATTTCGCGGGACTTCTTAATAATCCATCCCCATTCCGCCGCCCGGCATACCTGCGGGAGCCGAGGCTTTGGGTTCGGGTTTGTCGGCTACGACGCACTCGGTGGTCAGCAGCATACCGGCAATGGAAGCTGCATTTTCCAGGGCGATGCGGGTAACCTTGGTGGGGTCGATGATACCGGCGCTGAGCATCTTTTCGTAGGTCTCGGTGCGGGCGTTGAAGCCGAAGTCACCGGTACCTTCCTTCACCTTCTGGGCTACGATGCTGCCGTCGATGCCCGCATTGGCGGCAATCTGACGAAGGGGCTCTTCCAGGGCGCGCCTCACGATCTTGATCCCGGTGGTTTCGTCGTTGTTCAACCCTTCGAGGTTGTCCAGGGCGCTGATGGCGCGGATGAAAGCGCTGCCACCACCCGGTACGATGCCTTCTTCGATGGCGGCACGGGTAGCGTGCAGGGCGTCATCGACGCGGTCCTTCTTTTCCTTCATTTCCAATTCGGTCACGGCGCCTACGTTCAGGACGGCGACACCGCCGCTGAGCTTGGCCAGACGTTCCTGGAGCTTTTCCTTATCGTAATCGGAGGTCGTTACTTCGATCTGGGCCTTGATCTGGCCGATGCGGGCGTCGATGTCCTTCTTCTTCCCTGACCCACCGACGATGGTCGTGTTGTCCTTGTCGATGACGACGCGCTCGGCGCGTCCCAGGTAAGTCAGGTCGGCATTTTCGAGTTTATAACCCTGCTCTTCGCTGATCACGGTACCGGCCGTAAGGATGGCGATGTCCTGCAGCATCTCTTTGCGGCGATCCCCGAAACCGGGGGCTTTGACGGCGGCCACCTTCAGGGTGCCGCGGAGCTTGTTGACCACCAGGGTAGCCAGGGCTTCCCCTTCCAGGTCTTCGGAAATGATCAGGAGGGGTGCGCCCTGCTGGGCAACTTTCTCCAGGATGTGGAGGATGTCCTTCATGGCGCTGATCTTCTTGTCGTAGATCAGGATATAGGGGCGTTCCAACTCGGCTTCCATCTTTTCGCTGTTGGTCACGAAATAGGCGGAGCTGTAGCCGCGGTCGAATTGCATTCCTTCCACGACTTCTACGGTCGTTTCGGTGCCGCGGGCTTCTTCTACGGTGATGACGCCGTCCTTTCCTACCTTTTCAAAAGCCTCGGCGATCAGCTTTCCGATCACTTCGTCGTTGTTGGCGGAAATGGAGGCCACTTGTTTTATTTTACCGGCATCGGTGCCTACTTTCTGAGACTGGCCTTCCAGGTGCTTTACAACGGCGGTAACGGCCTTGTCGATCCCACGTTTCAGGTCCATCGGGTTGGCTCCGGCGGCTACGTTCTTGAGACCTTCGCTGATGATGGAGTGACCCAGCACGGTAGCCGTAGTGGTGCCATCACCTGCAATGTCGGCCGTCTTGCTGGCAACTTCCTTCAGCATCTGGGCGCCCATGTTTTCCACGGCGTCTTCCAGCTCGATTTCTTTAGCCACGGTTACCCCGTCCTTGGTGACGCTGGGAGCCCCGAATTTCTTCTCGATGACCACATTGCGACCCTTGGGTCCGAGGGTAATCTTCACTGCGTTAGCCAGGATGTCGACACCCTTCTTCATGCGATTGCGGGCTTCGATATCAAAGAATATTTGCTTTGCCATAAATTATAATTGATTTCAGTTTAAGGTTATACAATCGCCAAAATGTCACTTTCGCGCATAATCAGGTAGTCATTACCTTCTATGGAGATTTCGGTACCGGAGTATTTGCCATACAGAACGGTATCCCCTGATTTTACGGACATCGGTTCGTCCTTTTTCCCGGGGCCCGCCGCAATGACGGTCCCGCGCTGGGGCTTTTCTTTTGCCGTGTCGGGGATAATGATTCCACCGGCGGTCCTTTCTTCAGCAGGAGCGGGCTGTACAATGACCCTATCGTGCAAAGGAGTTACGCTCAGATTCTTAGATGCCATAGTGTATTAATTTTTTTCCTTAATCCGCGAATGTCGTGCCATTGTCACGACTAGCTTACGTATCGGCCAATATTGCATTTTAACAGGGCTTTGGGGGATTTTGACCCCGCCGCGACTGTCAGTCCCTGGACAATTTTTCAGTCTGTGGTTTTTATAGACCAAATGCTACAAAATTCATTTAAAAAAAGGGGCTGTTTTTTTTGTTCACTTTAATAAAAGGCGTTCTTTTTAAATATTATCAAAAAATAGCTATTTAGTATAAAAAAACCTCATCTTTTGGAAACCAATCAGAATAGAAATCCGTAATTTAAATAGTGGAAACAGGACAGAAAACTGGTTAATCCTTAGTTAACGACCCGTTATCCGTTTATTAAAAACCTTACCTAATGAAATCGAAAGTCTACGCTCAACCGGTGGCTTTAATCGCCACCCTCCCTGCCGGCCCCTCCTACTTAGGCCGCCTCATTCAACACATACATATATACCTATATAATAGGCCCATGAAAATACATCCCTAATCGTGATTCATATCATAGGGCAAAACTCCTTTAAATCCGTATCCGTTTCCGTATCCTATAAATGTCCGTTTTTATCCGTATCCTAAGTACCCGTCTTCCAATACCCTTGAAAACCAATTAGTATCCAATGATCCTTTGAAAGTGCTCTGAAAGAATCCAATGTTCCGAAAATTTGCCAGTATCTTTTGAAAGCCAACGTTTTAAGTCCGTAATTTCCTAGAAAACCAGGTATCCAAGCATCCGAAAAACCGAAAAATCCGATCCTAACACAAAGACCAATCGTCGATTGGGTCCGCTACCCGCCCAAAAAAACCCATTACAACACACATACACCTATTTTGCCCTAAAAGATTGACCCTAGCAAGTGCTAGGGTCTTTTTTTTGGGCGACTATTAGGGGGGTGCGAGACTTGGGGGGCCCAAAAAAAAGACGCTCATTATGAACAAAGGGGGGCTTCGCCCCCCTTTGTAATCCCCTTTTGGGGTGGCGTCCCTCCAAGGAACCGGGGCCATGCTCACTCCGGAAACTTAAATTTGGGGCTCCTTATTTAACTTTATGGTCATAAACTTAATTATGATTATTTATATTTAACTTTGAGGGACTAAACCTAAATATGGATATCGAGGATTTTAAGGCAGGACATGCTGTACAGCAATCCACTGGGTATAAGGCGTTTTTTCCGATGCCCATTAATCAAATGTACACCTGGCGTTCGCCGGTCATCAATGTTTTGCTTGAGAAGGCGACACTACAACTAGGTACGATTAATAGCTTTTCGAGATTTGTGCCTGATATAGCATTGTTTATCCGGATGCATATTGTCAAGGAAGCAACGGAAAGCAGTCGGATTGAAGGTACGGAGACAAATATGGAAGAGGTATTGGTAAAATGGAACGATATAAATCCAGAAAGGCGCGACGATTGGAAGGAGGTTTCGAGCTATATAGAAGCGATGAATTACGCAATTTCGCGTTTGGAAACATTACCACTTTCTTCACGATTATTAAAGGAAACGCATAAAATACTGTTGACTAACAATGTAAGAGGCGATCATAAGTCTCCGGGAGAATTCAGAACCTCTCAGAATTGGATTGGCGGAGCTGCCATTAACGATGCAGTATTCATTCCACCTCCGTTTCATGAGGTAGATCGATTGATGGGAGATCTTGAAAATTTCATTCACAACGAGAGCCTGGAGGTTCCACATTTAATAAAGATTGCTCTGGCCCATTACCAGTTTGAAACAATCCATCCCTTTCTTGATGGTAACGGAAGAGTTGGCAGGCTCATGATCCCACTCTATCTTATCGACAATAAAATAATCGAGAAGCCAATTTTGTATTTATCTGACTTCTTTGAGAAAAATAGATGGTCATATTACGACAATTTGATGGCAGTCAGAAAAAATAACGATTTGGGTCAATGGATAAAGTTTTTTCTCGAAGGGATAAATCAGACATGTCAAGCAGCTTCGCAACGGCTACTAAAAATAATGGAGCTACGGCACGATTGCCAGGGGGCGAGAATCATAACCCTGGGCAAAAAAGCCCCCAACGCTAAAAAATTATTGGATTACTTATTCACGCAACCCATCGTAACAGCACAGGAAATCGCCAACGAACTTGGAATATCTGCGGTATCCACCTATAAAATGCTTTACGATTTCATTGATATTGGAATATTGAAAGAAATGACCGGATTTAAGCGAAATCGTTTTTTTGTATTCCGGGAATACTTGGACATTTTCAATGGATAGCAGCCGGCGGCGGCCGAGCCCCGGACGGGCGGCGACAACCGGACAGCCAATGCATCAAAACCGGACAACCAGACGAGCGAGCTCCTAATTAATTAGTTGACCGGCAAGGGCTTATTGAAATGGCATACGCTTGGGTGCGAAACACTTATGCTGCAAAACTATATAAAGGTCGCCTGGCGCAACTTGAAGCGAAACAAAGTGTTTTCTGCCATCAATGTATTTGGGCTGTCGATTGGGTTGACGGCTTGCGTGTTGATTTCCATGTATATATGGCATGAGACGCATTACGATAGCTATCAACCGCATGCGGACCGGTTGTATCAATTGGGTACAACGGACTATACGGCGGGCAAGGGTCAGGGGTACCGGTTTTGGGGTACGCCTTGCACGCTGGCGGGTATCATGAAAGGTATTTATCCTCAGATAGAAGGGACTGCCAGGCTGGAGGGACTTTGGGGGGAGGACAAGACGCTGATTAAGGCGGGGGACAAGGCGTTCAATGAGGAGAAAGGGTTCCTGGCGGACTCGGGGTTTTTCAGACTGTTCAAGTACGACTTCATCGAAGGGGCGGCAGAATCGGCGATCAGCGGACCCTACTCGATCGTGCTGAGCGAAGAGATCGCCAAAAAGCTCTTCGGCAGCGAGGCCGCCCTCAATAAGCGGGTTCACGTCACCAGCGCTACCAACGGGGAATACGACTATACGGTGACGGGTGTGTTTCGTCCGATAAAAGCCCCCGGCCATATCGACGCGCGCTTTTTCATATCGATGTACGGCGGCAGGACGGGGGAGTTCATTCGGACCAATACGTATACTGCGGCCAATTACTCTTTCCTTACCTACCTCCTTTTGAGAGACAAGAATGACCGAAGGGCTTTGGAAGCGACCTTTCCTAAATTCGTAGCAACTTATGAAGGAAAGGATGTTTCGGCTGCAGGTTTTTCAAGGGAACATTTCCTGCTCCCGGTCCGGGATATACACCTCCATGCGGATATGCCGTACGGGGACGTGACCCCGACGGGGAGCGTGACCTACCTCTATATCCTCGCGTCCATTGCGGTTTTCATGCTGCTGATCGCGTGTATCAATTTCATGAACCTTTCCACGGCCCG
The DNA here is from genome assembly GCA_964544695.1 of uncultured Chitinophagaceae bacterium. Lineage (GTDB taxonomy): Bacteria > Bacteroidota > Bacteroidia > Chitinophagales > Chitinophagaceae > Dinghuibacter. The sequence continues at coordinate 10,964 of CAZJDB010000037.1, read as the reverse complement.
GTCGATGAAACGCGCGTCGGAGGTGGGCGTCAGGAAGGTGTTGGGCGCGGGGAAGGGCAGCCTGATCCGGCAATACCTGGGCGAGTCGCTCCTGATGGCGGTGATCGCGGGGGTAGCCTCGATAGTCCTCGCGTACCTGCTGAGACCGGCTTTCGAAAGCATGACGGGTAAACCGTTATATATAAACGGAAACGAATTGTTGATCCTTGGCGTGGGGCTGATCGTGGTGACGCTGGGAACGGGTCTGCTGGCGGGCAGCTACCCGGCCCTGTACCTTTCTTCCTTCCAGCCGGTCAAGGTGTTGAAGGGGAAAATAACGAATTCCCTATCGGTGGCGGCTATCCGCAAAGGGCTCGTGGTCTTCCAGTTCAGTCTCTCCATCCTCCTGATCATAGCCAGCGTGATCATCCAAAAGCAGATGCACTTCATGCTGAACTCCGACCTGGGTTTCGACAGGGACCAGCAACTCATCATCCCCTTGAGAGGTAGCGAGTCGCCTAAATTGTACACCGCCCTGAAGAGCGAATGGCTGAAAAATGCGAATGTTTCGGATGTGGCGGGCGCGGAGTTTTACCCCGGGGGTTACCGTAGTGGCTGGGACGCCGCTTTCTATCCGGCCAATCACCCGTTCAAGGATGCGCGCCATACGTACCTCAATTACATCGACTTCGATTTCATGAAGTCCCTGAACCTCAAACCGGTGGCGGGTCATATCTTCACGAACGACCTCCCGGCGGACAGCGTGGACGGGGTGGTGGTGAACGAGGCTTCGGCCAAACAGCTGGGTTACACGCCGGAAACGATCGTGGGCAAGCAGATCAATCAATTGAAACCGGAGGGCGGCGGAGGGGATCTGCTGCGCGTCGTGGGCGTAGTGAAGGATTTCCACTACGAGAGTTTCCACCGCGGGATCGACCCCATGGCTTTCGAGGTGTTCAGTTCCTTCGATCATTTCGCTTACGCCATCGTGCACCTCAGACACGCGGGGGACGCCCAACAAACAATAAATGCGCTCCAAAAAACGTGGAAAGCGGAAGACCCCGGGGAGCCCTTCGAATACCACTTCCTGGATGAACAGTATCAGGAGTTGTACGAATCCGATACGCGCCTCTCCGAAACGGTAGGATGGCTGACGGGTATCGCCATTTGCATTTCCTGCCTTGGGTTGTTCGGCCTGGCTACTTTCAGTGCGGAACAACGCCGCAAAGAAATCGGCATCCGCAAGGTGCTGGGCGCGAGCACCACCAGCCTGGTGACACTCCTCTCGGGAGATTTCCTGAAGCTGGTGACCCTTTCCATAGTCGTCGGCTCTCCCCTGGCCTGGTGGGTGATGCACCGCTGGCTCCAGGATTTCGCGTACCGCACGGACGTCTCCTGGCCGGTATTTGCCCTGACGGCGGTCCTGGCGCTAACCATAGCAGCCGCAACCGTGAGTTTCCAGGCGATCAGAAGCGCCATTGCCAACCCCATCGATAGCCTTAGAACCGAATAACCATGCTCCGCAACTTCAAAAACAACAAGCTGTTCAGCAGCATCAACGTCCTGGGCCTTTCCATGGGCCTGACCGTATGCATCCTCCTGAGCCTCTACATCTGGCACGAGTGCAGTTACGACAATTATCACCCCGACCTGGGCCGCCTTTACCAGGTGGGCACGGTGATCATCTACAAGGGAAAGGATATCCGCTTCCACGGTTGCCCCAGTATGCTGGCGGATAATTTCAAGGCAGCCTTTCCGCAGACGGAAGGCACGGCTCGGATTTGCCCTTTGTTGCTGGACGACAAGACGCTGATCCAGAACGGGGCGGATAAAAGTTTTTATGAAAGCAAAGGGTTTGCGGCCGATTCGGGCTTTTTCAAACTCTTCCACTATGATTTCATAGAAGGCACCAAAGAAACGGCCATCAAAGGCCCCTACGATATCGTATTAAGCCAGGAGATCGCCGGCAAGTTGTTCGGAGGTCTGCCGGCCCTGGGCAAGACGGTGCACGTGAGCAGTTCCTTCGATGGGGAGCATGACTATACGGTGAAGGGGGTGTTCCGCCCGATGAAAGCGCCGAGCCATATCGACGCACGCTTTTTCGTGTCGATGTACGGCGGGTCGCTGGGCGAGTTGTTAAAAAATAACAAGAGCGCCACGTCGAATTTTTTCTTCGTCACTTACGTCCGCATCAACCCCGCCGACCGGGCTCAAATCGAAAAGCAATTACCGGCATTCGTGGATACATATGAAGGGAAGGACCTCAAGGAAGCGGGAGTCGGCCGCAGGCACTTTCTCCTCCCCGTGCGGGATATCCACCTGCACGCGAATATGGATTACGGGGACGTAACGCCGGGGGGCAGTGTCACCTACCTATACATCCTTGGCTCGGTAGCGGCCTTCATCCTGCTGATCGCGTGCATCAATTTCATGAACCTGGCAACGGCGCGCTCTACCAAACGCTCGGCCGAGGTCGGCGTCCGGAAGGTCCTGGGCGCCAGCAGAGGCGACCTGATCCGCAAGTACCTGGGTGAATCCCTGTTCATGGCGCTGCTGGCTTGCCTCATCGCTGGGGTCCTTACGTGGTTGCTGCTCCCTGGTTTCAACCGCCTCTCGGGTCAAAGCATCGTCCTGAATGGGTACCAGGTCGCCGTCGTGGGTATCGCCACCATGGGGTTGGGCCTGATGACGGGCCTGGTGGCAGGCTCCTACCCGGCTATATACCTTTCCTCATTCCTGCCTGCCAAAGTCCTGAAAGGAAAAATTAAAAACTCCCTGTCGGTGTCGGCTTTCCGAAAAGGACTGGTGGTTTTTCAGTTCGCGATTTCACTGGTCCTGATCGTGGCAGCAATGATCATCGCCCGGCAAATGCGTTTCCTCCGGGAAAGCGACCTGGGCTTCACCAAAGACCACCAGATGATCCTGCCCCTGCGCAGCGGGCAGGCGCGTCACCTGTACACCGCCCTGAAAAGCGAGATCCAAAAGGACCCGCACGTGCTGGGCGTGGCCGGTACCGACGTCTATCCGGGCAATGCGGGTTGGAGCAGCGACTATTACCTGGACGGCCAGCCTCCCTTGAATAACTACTTTTTCCTCAACAACGTCGTCGATTTCGATTTCATGCGCACCATGGGCATGACCCCGGTAGCGGGACACCTGTTTACCGACCGGATCGCTTCGGATAGCGTGGACGGGGTAGTGCTCAATGAATCGGGTGTGAAGGCCCTGGGCCTTACCCCCGAAAAGGCCATCGGGAAAAGGATACACGATACGAGGGGTGGCGCCCCCATGCGCGTCGTGGGAGTAGTCAAGGATATGCATTTCGAGGACATGCATCAGCCGATCGAAAACGCATCCTTCGTGGTGAACAGTGCGCCCGACTATTCCTACCTGATCGTGCACCTGGACCGCGCGGAGTCGATCCCTTCGATCCAAAAGGTCTGGCACGCCCTGAACCCCGGGGAACCCTTCGAGTATACGTTCCTGGACGAAGCCTTCATGAAACACTACGAAGCGGACAACCGGCTGGAGACCCTCGTGGATTACGCTACGGGGATCGCGGTGTTCATTTCGTGCCTGGGTCTCTTCGGGCTGGCCGCGTTCAGCGCCGAACAGCGCACCAAGGAAATCGGCATCCGCAAGGTGCTCGGGGCGAGTACCCCGCGCATCGTGGCCCTGTTGTCGGGGGATTTTCTAAAGCTGGTGGGTTTGGGTATCCTGGTCGGTTCCCCGTTGGGTTGGTTCGCGACGCATCGCTGGCTACAGGATTTCGCCTACCGGACCAACGTTCCCTGGACCCTCTTTGCCCTGACTACCGGCGTGGCCCTCGTAATTGCATTGGGGACAATCAGTTTTCAATCATTGCGCTCCGCCTTGGCCAATCCAGTCGACAGCCTGCGAACGGAATAAGCCCTAGCGGAACAAAATATAATTCAGTCGGAACCCCGGTGCATCGGCCTTAAACCGCAAATGATGCACCCCCGCGGTCAAATAGACTCGTGTATTCCCTTCGGAGACCCACCCCGAAGATAAAACCGACAGCCGGCATGAATCCAGCGACGTCGCCCCATCGAGCAGCTCCCACGAAGGGGCCACAGCCTTATAAGCGACGTTGACCGCGACATTGGTGGGCACATCTTCGGGCGCCCCGGAAACCCGGTAGGAAACCGTATAAAGACGAGAATCGGGCACGCTCACGGTATACTGCATCCATTCCCCCGCCTCGATATCCATGACGGAATACCCCAGGGACGAAGTGTCTTCGCACTGGGTAATATCCACACCGTCGTTGCGGTAAAACCCGCCCCGGTTCCCGGCGCTGTTGTGCCCGGTGGAAACGCGGTAATTGGCGGTATCCATGTCGTAATAGGCGAAGCCGTTGCGGCCAAGGTCGTAGTTGACGGCATATAACCGTGTGCCCGGCCGAAGCACCACCGCCCAATAAGGTAAAACGTCAAGGCTGTGCACCTGCCGGAACATGGCGTCTATGACGTCCCGGTGGTAAACATTGTGCGCAGCGGAAGCGCTGGAAACGAGTTGCATCAGCGTCTCCCAGGCCTCAGACGCGGAAGGACGCGCGCCGCGGCCTGCCCAGTAATCGATCAGGTCTTTCCAGTGCGGAGGCAGGGGAAATTCCAGGGGATTGTTGAGGCCGGCCTTCTTGAGGGGCCACCACGTCCAGCTGATGTGGTTCCTTTCCGCAAGGGCGATGGCATCGGTGGTCCAGGTGTTGGAGTTTTCCCCCGACTCACCCAGCCACAGCGGGATTTGGTATTGGGTCCGGAGGTTGATCACGCCTTGTACGGACCCCTGATCATTGTAGTTCCAGTATTTATGAAAGCTGAGGGCCATGTTGCTATCCCAGACGGGCAATAGGCCCCGGAAGTTGTTAGCCCAACAATTACCCTCGACAAATAAAAGGTGGGAACGATCCACGGAACGGATGGTATCGGTAGCACGTATCAGCAACGAACGCAACGGCGCATTCAACGATTCCGCACATCCGTGTGTGTCCGTCGAATCGGAAAATCCCCAATTGGTTTCATTCAGCAAATCATAGCCTCCGATCCAGGGCTCGTTTGCATAACGCTCGGCCAGACGGCGCCAAAGCAATACAAACTGCGCCTGATCGGCTGGGCTTTGCCACAGGGAAGGCGCGCTTTTGTCGCGGTCCGCAATGGGGATGTCATTGCCCTGGCCCCCGGGCGCGGCGTGCACGTCCAGGATCAGGTAAATGTGGTCGGCGCGGCACCAGCCCAGCAAGCTGTCCAATAACGACCACCCCGGGCCACCCTGCGAGAAAAGGTTATAATGGAGGGGAACACGGATGGAATTGAACCCCCAGGAAGCTAAAGAATCGATATCCACGCGCGTCATGAATTGCTGCCTCCAGGCGGAATAAAAAGCCTCCATTTTGGAAGTACCCACGAGGTCCTGTATCCGTGCACGGATTTGGGTTTGATTGGCAGCAACGCCGCTGAGGTGAAGCATGTACGGTTCCTGAAGCATCCATCCCCCCAGGCCTATGCCCCTGAAAATCACCTCCCGTCCCTGCGCGTCCACGATCTGTTCACCCTGACGGGAAAGGAAGCCCTGGCAGTGTGCCTGACCGGCCCGAAGGCCGGCCAGCACTGCCATTAACAGGAGAAGGCGTGAAACGATTGTTGCTTGCTGCATTTGATCTTTCCTGCTTAAGGTTGTGAGAATACCCTGACGTAGTCTACGAACATGCGCTGGGGAAAAACGGTGCCCGCACCGGGAGACCCGGGCCAGTTACCGCCCACGGCGACGTTGAATATGAAAAAGAAAGGGCTGTTGAATGGGTTGGTGCCGCTGGTGATGTCTGCCGTATAGCTGGCCTGGACATAGACCTGGTTGTCCACCAGGTATTGAACGCTGTCGGCGGTCCAGATCATGCTGAATACGTGGAAGGCCTGCGAGAAATCCCCGTTGGTCAGGTTGTAGTTGTTGTTGAAGGTGCCCTCCTGTCCGTTGCCTTGCAGCCAGTGGATGGAACCCGTCACCCGGCTGGGATAGGTCCCGATAAGCTCCATGATATCGGCTTCTCCGCAACCGGGCCAGTTCGTGCCCGTATTGATGTTGTTGCCCAGCATCCACAGCGCGGGCCACATGCCTTGGGCTACCGGCAACTTTGCACGGATGTCGACGCGTCCGTAGGTAAAGGATTCGTGGTTGTACGAATCGATGCGCGCGGACGTGTAGTTGGCCCCGCTATAACTTTCCTGGCGCGCCTCGATGATGAGGTTGCCCTGGGAAAGGAAGAGGTTTTGAACGCGGTTGGTGTAATACTCCAATTCCGCGTTCCCTTCCCCGTTCCCGTTGATTTCATAATTCCAGTTGTTCGGGTTGAGGGTCGACCCGGTGAACTCGTCGCTCCAGGCCAGGGTATACCCGGGATAGGAGGTGGGAGACACGTACCCCGAATCGTTGGTCGGCAGGTAGGTCCCGTCGTTGATGATGACGCCCGAGGCCTCGGATGTACCCAGGACGCACTTCACGGGACTGCTCAGCACCACGTTGAAGACCTGGGGGTTCTGGCGCAGGCTGTCACCGATCAGGGTGACGTCGAAGTAGCCTTCGTTCTGGCCTGCGGGAATGGTCAACGTCCCCGAAGCCGCGAGATAATCGGTGCCGGCGTGTGCGGTACTATCCTGGGTAGTATAGTTGACCGATGCAGCGCTCGTCGACGTTGCACTCAGGTTCACGTAAAACCGCATGTTGGAGTTCGTGTTTTGGCGGCTTACTGTCAAGCCGCTGATACTGGCCGAGGCCAGATTGGGGTTCGTGTTCCCGCCCCCTCCGCCCCCGGCGCTTTTTGCGCAGGAGGCCGCTAATAAAAAGAAAACTAAAGTCATGAATCTTGTCGTCATATGTACATATTTACCAGATGAAAGTTCCCACCGCTCCCGCATTCAGGGTAGCGACGGCTCTTTGACCCCCGTATTCGATGTTGAAGGCCTGCGTGCTGTTGTTGTCGTTTTCTACGATCAGCACTTTTTTCCCGTCGGGCCGCAGGAAAGCCACTTGCGGGAGGGACGCGGGACCGCCCGATGCGATCCTGACCGAGCCCGCCGGAACGAACCTGGACGCGTGTGCGATGATGTAATAAGACACATTGAAGGTAATGGCGTTGCCCGGGGCAATCGTCACGGCGCCCTTGCACGTATTGCAGCCCCCGGGTGTATGGGGGTTGTAATTCGGATCGCTGGCCAGGTTCCATTCCAGGACGTTCCGGCTGTAGTTGCGTGTTGCGCCGATCACCACGTTCTTCATATGCCAGTCCAGGTCCCCGCCGAAGTCGCTGGCCGAGCCCGTATAGATCTCGGTGAAATAAAGATTTTTTTGAGGGTAGGCATCGTGCACCGTGGTCAGTGCGCTGATGTCTCCCGCATACAGGTGGAACGCGGAACCATCCACGAGAGAATCGTCCTTCAATATCGACATGGGATATTCCGGATGGTCGCAGTTGTGATCATACACGATGACCTTGGTAGCCAATCCCGCTGCCCTCAGCGCGGGCACGAGGTGAAGGCGAACGAAGCTGTCCTCCTCGGGAGCGGTCACCAACATGGACGGGTTGTTCCCGCCGTACATAGGCTCGTTCTGAGGCGTAAGGGCGTCGATCGTAATCCCCTGGTCGTGCATGGCCTGGACATACTTCACGAGGTAGTTCGCATACACCTCATAGTATTGGGGCAACAGGTTTCCACCGATCGTGCTGTGGTTGGATTTCATCCATGTGGGCGCAGACCAGGGACTGCCTAATATCTTGATGTTCGGGTCGAGGGCCAGGATTTGTTTCAGCACGGGTACGACATCCGTATCCCCGGCCATCAGATTGAAATGCGCCAGGCCGGGATCGGCCTGGTCATCATAAGAATAAACGCTCGTGCTGAGGTCCGAGGCCCCGATGCTGACCCTGAGGTAGCTGACGCCGATGCCCGAACTGTCGGATCCGAAAAGACCATGGAGCAAGGTGCTTCGGGAATCGGGGGACAAATGGTTGATGAGCCATGCGCTTCCCCCCGTCAGGGCAAATCCGAACCCGTCGATGGTTTGATACTTCGTCGCCGAATCGACCACGACCGCCACACCCGCCGGGGATGCTCCCCATTGCAAGGGCTCCTGCCTGGCCAGCAGCGCCGACTTATCCTTGTTGGTGAGCCAAAACCCGATGGTCCCGGATGTACCGCACGATGTCAATATAAACGCTAGCAAAGCCCACCGCATCATAATTCAGGGATTAAACGGATGACCCGACGCCATGCGACGACGGGTCATCCGATCAAGAATATCAATTGCTTCTCAGAACGACGGTCCACCAGTCTGTGCTCCCCGCGAGGATCACCAGGGTGAGGATGCCGTGGCCTTGTGCATCGGTGGCAGTATCCCAAATATCGTATGTCGTGGAAGCCACTGGCAAATTCGTGGTGGCGTCCCCCGAGTTCTGTACTTTGGCGACGCCGATATGGGCGCCCAGACCGACCACCTCGAGTTGTCCCAGGGCGGGGTTGGAGCCTTTTCCTGGTATCAACTTGTAACTGAAGGTACCCGACAACCAGGCCTGCTGGTTGGCAGGCACGTCGGAATTGGGCTCGCAAGCGTTGTCCGACAATCCAATATAAGCGTCCGCATAAATGGATCCCTGGTTGTTGTATACCAAGGTAAAGGCGGGGTTGAACTGGAACTGCCAGGTGGCGGCCCAATCGCAAACTCTGTCGGTCGTAGGTTCGGTTGCACCATTACCCCACCAGGTGGTGTTGTCCGGTGACGGACCTACGCCTTCCGCAGCCGCAATGGGGTCCAGGGACCATGACTTGCCACCGCAACCGCTAAGGAACCCCTGTACGCCTTCGGCGCAGGCGGTCGGGTTATTGTTGTTGATGGTCACCTGCTGGGTCATGCTGTCCAGGCCACCGTGGCTTTCCAGGTATTCGGTGACCGAATAGGTGCCGGCGAAGATGAAGGACACCGTATCGGTGTTGCCGTTGGTGATCGAGCCGCCGTTCACCGACCAGTAGGGAATACCCGAGGTCGCCGTGTTGGTCAGGACCACCGTATTGTTGTCCCCACCACCCGACATGCTGAAGGATGCCTGGGCGGGCGTGCCCAGGGGGCTTCCCTTTTCAGGAGTACAGGCCCACCAAAGTACCACGACAGCGGCGAGTGGGAGCACCATATATAAAATGCTTTTCTTATTCATACAGCAGCGATTTATTATTGGTAACCGGGATTTTGTTTCAGTTTGGTATTGTTCAATTCCACCAGGGGAATCGGCAATATCTCGTTCTTGCCCGACACGAAGCCCTTGGAAGCAAGGACCGTAGCGGCCTGACCCGTACGCACCAGGTCAAACCAGCGGTGCCCTTCGGTGGCCAATTCCAGGACACGTTCCTGGTAAATGTTGGGCAGCGTGGCCGGGATGCTGGCCAGGCCTACGCGCGCGCGGACCGCATCCAGATACCCTTGTGCTTTGCTCAAATCCCCACCACCGCGAACCAGGGCTTCAGCCTCCATCAGGTAGCAATCGGCCAGGCGGATTTCGATGTAGTCGTTGGGGAAGTTCAGCTCGGGCTGACCCGTGGAGGAAACCTCGGAGGCCAGGGGAGCGAACTTGCGCTCGAAAAAACCCGTGTTGGCGTAGCCCGCGGTATAGCTTGCGGCGCCCGCGGTCTTCAGGCTGTCCACGTTCACGATCGTAGCCGAGTACCGGGGATCGCCATAGAAGGTAGCTGCGAGGCTGGCCATGACGGGATTGAAGCTCCATCCGCCGGACCAGTAGATAGGGCCGCTGTAGCTGCGGGGCCCGGTCATCTGGGCATAAACGTTGCCGCCCATGTTCGGCCAGGTGCTCCATTGCGAATTCTCGGCCGCAGTATGCACGATTTCGAAAACGGACTCGCTGTTGAACTTATTGGCAGGGTCGAATATTTCGCCATAAACGGGGTAGAGTGCATACAAGCCCGAACTGTTCACGGCTTCGAAGTCGTTGGCGGCTTCGAGCATGCGCGCGGTATTGTTTTCGGTGAGGATCACCTTTCCCAGGAGGGCCTGGGCGGCACCCTTGGTGACGCGGCCCAACTCGGCGGCGGAAACCGTCGCGGGGAGCACGGGGATGGCCGCGTTCAGATCGGCTTCGATCGCCGCGTACACGGTGTCGGGGCTGACCTGGACCTGGTTGAAGATTTCACTCGAGGACAGGGTGTGCATGATCAGGGGGATATTCCCGAATTCACGCACGAGGTCGAAATAATAATACGCCCTGAGGAATTGCGCCTCGGCCTGGTAACGGGCAATCGTGCCCGCATCGAGACCGGCGTTGTTCAGGTTTTCCAGGACCAGCTCGGCGCGGTTGACGCCGGTATAGTTCCGGTCCCAAAGACCCGCCTGAGGTCCTGTGGCGCCCGACATCGTATAGTTGTTGAACACCTGCCAGAAGATCATGTCCGTGGGACCACCTCCGCCGGCGTAGCATTCATCGGAGCCGCAGTTGAGGGCTCCCAGCTTATCGATGTAAGTATTGTCCGTACCCCCGACTTCCCAGGCCAATGGATTGTACATGGCAGCCACCGCGGTGACCATCTGGGCAGGCGTCGAGTAATAGTTCGATTGAAGGGATTCTCCGATGGGAGTCGTGTTAAGGAACTTCTTTCCACAGGAGGAGAACAGGCCTGCGGCGCCAATCAGGCTGGCCGCGAGGAGTAAATTGTGTTTCCTTTTCATCTCTGTATTCATTTAATCGTTAGAAACCTACGTTAAGACCGACGGTGAAGGTGCGGGCCGAGGGATATATCCCGTTGTCCACCCCGAAGTTGCCGTTATTCGGGTTATTGATGCCCAGGTTACCACCGATCTCCGGATCGAATCCATTGTATTTGGTGAACGTAACCAGGTTATCACCAGCCACGTAAACATAAATCCTTGAGAACCCGATGTTGCTGATAATGCTCTTGGGTATGCTGTAA
>CAZJDB010000036.1:0-11057 GCA_964544695.1 uncultured Chitinophagaceae bacterium | reverse complement strand
CATTGGTAAGTGCTGTAATCATGTAATCGCCATAATGTTCCATTACCTCGTCTGTTTCAAAAGTCACTTTAGGATTTAGTATTTCTTCATCGCTCCATTTTTTTATTGCTTCTTTGCCCCAGAAATTCCTTGCAACATCGTTAACAAGGGCGTCATCGGCAAAGGCATTGATAAATGCATCTCCATCATGCGAATTCATTGCGGAGATAAAATTTTTGATTACCTGCGGAAAATCATTTTTGTTTGTCATTCTGATATATTTTGATGTTTTAACAATTATTGAACGCGAAATTCATCATACAAATATCACAATGGCTATGCTGTGGGATATAACCGAATTCCGGGAAGTTGTAACCAAAATGGGGTGCGCTGGAAAAAAATTTGATCAGGTCGGGCTTGAGAGTGGCTTCATATTAAAAAAAATACCGAGTCGGGGACCTGGTCATCGGTTGCCGCTTCGTAAATTACCTCGACGACCCGGCCCGGTGTTTTACAATGCCCGGTTTTACGCAAATCACCTCCTGTTCTGTCGTGATTACACCCGCGATATCATAGACCGTCTGCGGATATTTGTGATAGAAAGAAACACAATCACTTTTTAAAAACGATCTCTATGCGAAAATTAAAATTACAGGTACAAATGACGATTGATGGTTTTGTAGCCGGGCCGGATGGCCAGTTGGACTGGATGTGGATGACCGGCAAACGGGATGAATCCATTGGCCGGCGCGTAATTGAGCTGGCCGACAGCTGCGATACCATTTTGCTGGGACGCAACATGACCCGGGAATTCATCGATCACTGGGAAAATGTGGTCGACAACCAGCCCGACAGCCCGGAACAATCTTTGGCGCAACGAATGGTAAATATGCGCAAGATCGTTTTCAGCCGCACACAAACAGCCATCAAAGGCAGGAACTTAGAAGTGGAAAACGGGGACCTGGCTGCTGCAGTACAGGCTTTGAAAAAAGAACCGGGCAAGGATATCATTGTTTATGGTGGCGCCAACTTTGTAAGTTCGCTGATCAGCCAGAACCTTATTGATGAATATTTTATTTTCAGGAATCCGGTTGCAATCGGGAATGGACTTTCAATATTTAAGGAGGAAAAACTTCTGAAATTAGATAGTTCAACCCCTTATAAAAATGGAAAAATACTCAATAAATACCTGCCGGTATAGGCCGGCGTCAAGTTGCACCGTTTCGACGTACCCTGTCGGGGAATCGAACCACAGGGAGGAGCGGTAAATACGATAAGGTATTCGCCAGGAGCGGCGCCGTGGGTTAGGCGTTGCGGTTGATGCAATTGAGATCCTGGAAGGCCACTTCGAGGCGTTTGATGAAGTTCTCCTCACCTTTCCGAAGCCAAACACGCGGATCGTAATACTTTTTATTGGGCTTTTCCGGTCCATCGGGATTGCCGAGCTGCGCCTGAAGATAGCCTTCATTCTTTTTGTAGTACTGCTGAACACCTTCCCAGAACGCCCATTGCATATCGGTGTCGATGTTCATCTTGATGACACCGTAGTCGAGGGTTTCGGTGATCTGGTGCTTGGGGGAGCCGCTGCCTCCGTGGAAGACGAAATATACCGGCTTGTCGCCCGTATGCAGGTGTTCCTGTATGTAGACCTGGCTGTTGTGCAGGATGTCGGGGCGCAGCTCGACGTTGCCGGGGCTGTAGACCCCATGTACGTTCCCGAAAGAAGCAGCAATGGTGAAGCGGTCCCCGATCGCATGGAGGGCCTGGTAGGCCTCGGCGACATCCGATGGCTGGGTGTAGAGTTTGCTGTTTTCGATCCCGCTGTTGTCCACGCCGTCCTCTTCCCCACCGGTTACGCCGAGCTCGATTTCGATGCTCATGCCCAGGGCATTCATGCGTTTGAAAAATGCAACGGAGGTCTCTATGTTTTCGTGCAGGGGCTCTTCGCTGAGGTCGAGCATATGGGAGCTGAACAGGGGTTGTCCGTTCTTTTGCTTGTATTCCTCCCCTGCCTTGATCAGGGCGTCGATCCAGGGCAGCCATTTCTTGGCCGCGTGATCGGTGTGGAGGACTACGGGAACACCGTAATACCGGGCTACGTTATGGATGTGCAGGGCGCCGCTGATGGCCCCTGATATATTGGCCTGGAGGTGGTCGTTAGGCATGCCCTTGCCCGCGAAGAATTGCGCGCCGCCGTTGCTGAACTGAATGATGACGGGTGAATTGACTTTGGCAGCGGTCTCCAAAACCGCGTTAATGGTGTCGGTGCTGATAACATTTACCGCCGGGAGGGCGAATTTTCCGTTCTTGGCATCCTGGTATAGGGCACTCAATTCATCGCCGAACAACACGCCGGCACGATATTTTGCCATGTAAATTTCGAAATTTTTTATTCGTTAAAAAAGCCTGGCGAAGATAGTATATTTGTGGGCAAAACACCAACTTATGCCCTCCAATAAAATCATCGACCTTCTGGGCGACAAGGCCGGATATTTGCTGGACCACGTTTGCAATGCCATCCCCAAGGACACACTTCAACTACCCGGCCCGGACCACCTGGATAAAATCTGGCTCAACAGCGATCGGAACAACCAAACTATCCGAAACCTCCAGATCATGCTGGACCATGGCCGTCTCGCAGGGACGGGATATCTGTCCATCCTGCCGGTAGACCAGGGCATCGAGCACAGCGCGGGCTCGGCGTTCGGGCCCAACCCAATGTATTTCGACCCGGAGAATATCATTCGCCTGGCCATCGAGGGGGATTGCAGTGCGGTGGCTTCGACCCTCGGGGTGCTCGGGATCATGAGCAGGAAGTATGCGCACAAAATCCCCTTTCTCGTGAAAATCAACCACAACCAGTTATTGACGTATCCGAACCACTACGACCAAACCATGTTCGGAAGCGTTAAGCAGGCCTGGAACATGGGAGGCGTAGCGGTGGGAGCCACGATTTACTGGGGCAGCGAAGAAAGCGACCGCCAACTGAAGGAAGTCAGTGAAGCCTTCGCGCAAGCGCACGAATTGGGCATGGCCACCGTGCTGTGGTGTTACCTGCGAAACGCCGCATTCGCCACCCCGCAAGCCGATTATGACCTTTCCGCGGACCTCACGGGTCAGGCCAACCATCTCGGGGTTACGATCCAGGCCGATATCATCAAACAAAAGTTGCCCGTCAACAACGGAGGTTACCTGGCGCTCAAATTCGGGAAGACTTCCCCGCAGGTATACGAAAAGCTCACCACGGACCATCCTATAGACCTGTGTCGCTACCAGGTCCTGAATTGTTATAACGGGCGCGTAGGCCTCATCAATTCGGGTGGGGAATCCAAGGGGTCCACGGACATGCACGATGCCGTTTACAATGCGATCATCAACAAGCGCGCGGGTGGAATGGGGATGATCATGGGACGTAAGGCGTTTCAGCGGCCCTTCGACGAGGGTGTGGGGTTGATTCAGAAGGTGCAGGATGTCTATCTGGATAAGACCATCACGGTGGCATAGTAGGCGTCGGCCACCGCTTATGTCGCAAAAAAGTACGATATTTGTCGACTAAAACTTTAAGAATGGCCCAACAAGAAGATGATTTCGAGGTAAACCTGACCGGAGAGGAAGGCCAATCGGAAGAATCGAAGACCCGTTGGTTCAAAAGGATCAAGAAAGGGATTCAGACGAGCACGGCGGAAAAGAAGGAAGTACCGGAAGGATTATGGACAAAATGCCCTCAATGTAAGTATACCTGCACGATGATAGAGCTGAGGGAAAACTGGTTCGTGTGTCCCCAATGCCACTATCACCACCGCATCGGCAGCGCGGAATATTTCGACATGCTGTTCGACGGAAAAGAATATACCGAATTATTCGACGATATACGCTCCAAGGATTTCCTGGGCTTCACGGACCTGAAGCCCTATCAAAAGCGCCTGGAAGAGGTCTGGAAAAAGACGGACCTGAAGGATTCCATTCGCTTCGCCACTGGCAAAGTGGGCGGTTCAGACCTCGTGGTTGGCTCAATGGATTTCGAATTCATCGGTGGTTCCCTGGGCAGCGTCATGGGAGAAAAAATATCCAGGGCGGTGGATTATTGCCTGAAGCACCGCATCCCCCTGCTGATTATTTCCAAATCAGGGGGCGCGCGCATGATGGAAAGCGCTTTCTCCCTGATGCAAATGGCCAAGACCATCGGCAAGCTGACCCTGTTGTCGGACGCTAAGATTCCATACATTTCGCTGATGACCGACCCCACGTTCGGGGGTGTTACGGCGAGTTTTGCCATGATGGGAGACCTGAATATCGCCGAGCCGGGCGCCCTGATCGGGTTTGCCGGCCCCCGCGTGATTAAGGAAACCATCCGGAAGGAGTTGCCGGAAGGTTTTCAAAGGAGCGAGTTCGTGCTGGAGCATGGCTTCCTCGATTTTATCGTCGACCGGAAGGCCATGAAAGATAAAGTCGCAGAAGCGTTGATGCTGTTTGCACATTAGTATTATTCCCATGAGCACGATTTCAAACCGGGGTGCCTACCACGATTTTTTCATCGAGGATACGTATACGGCGGGCATGGTCCTGACGGGCACGGAAGTCAAGTCCCTCCGGGAAGGAAAGGCCAGCTTCAACGACAGCTATTGCCTTTTCCATAAAGGGGAGCTTTGGATCAAAAGCCTTTATATCGCTGAATATACCTACGGTACCGACAACAACCACATCGCCACACGGGACCGCAAGCTCTTGCTGAACAAACGTGAAATGGAGAAAATCCAGGCCAAGATGAAGGAAAAGGGCTATACCCTGGTGCCCCTCAAAATCTTCTTCAACGATAAGAGCCTGGCGAAACTGGAGATCGGGCTGGCCAAGGGGAAGAAGCTGCACGACAAGCGCGAGACGCTCAAGGCGAAGGATTCCCAGCGGGAAATGCAGCGTTACCTGAAAAAGTAAGGCAGCTATTTCAGGGCGATTACCATTATTATTTCTGAAAATAATCCCGCGCTGTAACCCCACATTTCAGCCTTCCATTGGCGGGAGGCCGCCCTGTCTTTGTACGCTTTCATATATACCGGGTCCGCCCGGAGCCGGCCTGGAATGTGCCTCATGGGAATGGGCTCGTCGTGTTTGGCGAGGTGCAAAAGGTATAAAAAACTGACGGGGGTAGTTAAACCGAGCGTCCAGTATTTCCAGAACAGGCCGAAGGATTTAACGTACCGGTCGGCATCCAAAATACCCCTAAGGGTCAAGGAAGTATCGGTGGGTTCTGAAAGCCATTGGTTATATTCGTTCACTACGTCTTCGTTTTCCTTACCCCAAAGTGTGACCTGCCCCTTGCGGATCATTGCCGACAGCAGGGGATAATCCGATAAGTAATGGCTTAATCCTATTCGATCACCGGGCCATTGTTCCCGATAGGGCGGCGCTCCTTTTTTGAATAATAAAATGTTGTTTGCATATCCGCTTTTGGTGGTTGCGGGTGTATAATACAGATACTCCTGAAGACTGGCGCCTGCGCAAACCGGCTTCAAAAAATAGAAGTGCCCTGCGTACATCACGGATTGGAAGGTGAACGTTTCGGTGCCCTTTTTGAATGAATATTCCTGGATTGTCCCGGGCATGAATTGGTGGGGGTTCCTGCTGGCACTGTCTTCCAGACTGACCACGAACTGGTATTGAATCATAACAATGTTGTCGTGGGAACGCCAGCCACCGTCGTCGAATCGGATCCGGCAGGGAATGCTCTTTCCGTTACAGTCGGTGTATCGGCCGCCGTACCAGATGATAATGTCTCCAAGGGCTTGCAGGGAACCGCCTAACAAAGCGAGGATGAACAAAAGATGAACACGCATGGGCCAAAACTAATGCGCGCCTTTGCGCTACCGAAAGAAAATCCGTTAGATTCGATTAATGCTGCGGTTAGATTCCATTAATTCGGGAACCTATCGCGCGCGGGCGGACGCGCGGCTGGACGCGCGGCTGGACGCGCGGGCGGATGAGTGGCTGGATGCGCAGGGCGCGAAGCGGTTTTAAAATAATTCGGGTTGGGTCCCTTTCGTCTTTTTCGAATCCCACGAAAGAGTGGCGCCTTTTTTATCGGCGAGCTTGCTTCCCATCGCCCTCCAGCCCATCACGTCGATCATTTCCCAGGTCTTGATCTTCTGGACCTGGGGATCGGATTTCTTCCCGGTCTGGACCAGGAGGACGGGATGAGCGACGGTGGTGACGGCTTCCACGACGTTGCCCTCGCCTTCCTTTATAAAGTAGAATTTACTGTTCAACGTGGTGGTCTCCACTTTGAAGCGCTTTATGTTGTACTGGGCCTTTTCGGCATCGAGGTAGACGGCTGTAATGATGGCCTCGGGATCGAACTTCTCGATGAGGAGGACCTTTTCGGGTTCGAAGCGCTGGGTTGGTTCCTGGTTGGCGATTTCGTAGTTGCCGTCATTGTAGACAACGAGGATCTTATCCTCGGTTCCGAAGCTGCCCAGGTATTTCCCCTTTTCCTCGGTGCTGAGGCGGCCGAAGGTGTCGTCGAACCAGAGTTTTTTGGCGGACAAGGTGGACTTCCCTGCCTCCTTGAACTTGACGTTCTTTACGGAGTATTTGGTGACCTGGTTGCCCATGACGGCGCGGCCCTTGATCTCCAGCTCTTCGAAATAAAAATCGAACTGTTTGTGGCGCGCGGGAGAGCTGGGGCTCAGCAGGATGGTTACCACTTCGGCTTCCCCGTTGGGGTTGCAGGAGAAGTAAAATACTTTTGATTTGGGGTCTCCCTTGGTCAGGTCGTATTCTTTATCGCGGGTCACGCCGGTGACGTTGAAGCGCTTGGCATAGGTAATGCCGCTGCCTCCGTCGAGGTAAATCATGTTATAGGTGGTACGTTCGTCGTTCTTCTGAAAGATGGCAGCGTGCAGGATGTCTTTGCCGATGAACACCTTGTCGGCGAGCTTGACGACCTTCATCTTTCCTGCCTTGGTAAACACGATGATATCGTCCAGGTCAGAAGCGGCGGAAACGAATTCGTCGTTTTTCAAACCCGTACCGATGAAGCCTTCGGCGCGGTTGACGTAGAGTTTGGCATTGGCAATGGCGACCTGCTTGGCTTGTATGGCTTCGAAGAGGCGGATTTCGGTTTTACGTTCCCTGCCCTTTCCATATTTTTTCAGGAGGCCGTCGTAATAGGCAACGGCGTAATCCACGAGGTTCGCCAGGTCGTGTTTGACCTGCTTTATCTCGGCGGTGATGGCTTTGAGCTGGGCATTGAGTTCTTCGATGTCGAGTTTGTAGATGCGGCGTACGGGCTTTTCGGTGAGCTTCAATACGTCTTCCCGGGTGACCCCCCGGCGCAGCTTTGCGAGAAAGGGTGCGAAGGCCTTTTCGATGGCGGTCAGGACCTTTTCCCAGGTGTCGTGTTTCTTTTCCAGTTCCTTATATATCTTCTCTTCAAAGAATATCTTTTCCAGAGAGGTGTAATGCCATTTTTCTTCGAGCTCTCTTAGTTTGATTTCAAGTTCCTTTTTAAGGAGTTCCTTGGTATGGTCCGCTGAGACCTTCAACAGGTCCTGGACGCCCATGAAGCGAGGCTTCTCGTCGACGATCACGCAGGCATTGGGACTGATGCTCACCTCGCAGTCGGTAAAGGCGTAGAGTGCGTCGGTGGTAATGTCCGGAGAAATGCCGGGGGCCAATTCGACGGCGATTTCGACCTCGGCGGCAGTATTATCTTTGACTTTGCGCACCTTGATCTTTCCCTGGTCGTTCGCTTTCAATATGGAATCGATCAACTGGGTCGTGGTAACCCCATAGGGCACGTCCTTGATGAGCAGCGTTTTCTTATCGGCTTCCTCGATGCGGGCCCTGACCCTGACCTTTCCTCCCCTTTTCCCTTCGTTGTAATTCGTGACGTCTATCGTGCCACCAGTAGCGAAATCCGGGTAGAGGTCGAATTTTTTGTTTTTGAGGTATTTTATCGAGGCATCGATGAGCTCGCAGAAATTATGGGGCAGGATTTTCGTGGACAAGCCCACGGCAATGCCTTCGGCTCCCTGGGCCAGGAGCAAGGGGAATTTCATGGGAAGCGTGATGGGCTCCTGCTTGCGTCCGTCATAGCTGAGTTGCCAGCCCGTCGTCTTATGGTTGAACGCCACCTCAAGGGCGAACTTACTGAGGCGCGCCTCGATGTACCGGCTGGCGGCGGCATCATCCCCCGTCCTGACGTCTCCCCAGTTGCCCTGAGGCTCGATGAGGAGGTTCTTTTGCCCCATGTTCACGAGGGCGTCTCCTATACTGGCATCCCCGTGGGGATGGAACTGCATGCTTTGTCCGATGATGTTGGCTACCTTGTTGAAGCGACCGTCGTCCATTTCCTTCATGGCGTGCAGGATACGGCGCTGCACGGGTTTGAGGCCGTCTTCCATGGCGGGCACGGCGCGCTCCAGGATGACGTAGGATGCATAATCCAGGAACCAGTGTTCGTATAATCCGGAAACGCCTATTTCTTTCAGCCCTTGATTTTCGTTGTCCATGGCGAATTATTAATTTCTCATGAATTTTGGATGTACTTCTTCGATAAACTTTTTAAAATATCGACAGTTAGTTACAACATATCCAAAATCGTATTTTGCAAAAAGCTCTTCATTATCTCCAGTAGTATATTTACCGATACGTTCCCTGATATAATCCTTCGGGGATTTGATGGACATACAGTCTTCTATTTTTTCCAAATTAGAACCATATTTTTTATTCAGGATAGAAACATCCGTTAGAAGGATTGCTTCCAATTCCTGGATATTCAACAACAAATGACCCCTTCCATTTACGACCCGATTGAATTCCCTCAAATAATCCAGCCGTTTTTTCATCATAATTTCATCTTCTTCGTTACTGTCCAAATCTCTGATAAATATGACTACTTGAGGTTTGGAGACTTCATATTGTTTTCTTAAGGTATGCTTAATATGCTGATTTTCAAGCATGCTCCCGTGAACATCTTGTATTAAAGGGAACCAATGAATATCCGGATATTTCTTAATCAGCAAACTTTTGATACAATTCACATCTGTCGGAAACTCTCCTATCAACCCCACTTTAATTTTATCGTCCATTCTATTCCGTCCTTTGAAAATCCGAAAATCGCCAGTAATCACTCAACAGGCCTTCATCTTTTAAAAACAGTCTTGCTTTTTTATTCTCCTCCTTTGTCAAATGTCTGAATATGGTTCCTTCAATTTGGGAAATTTCAGCAATGATGATTTTGTCTAATTCTTCCCCTGACAGCATATCAAGTACCTGTGGGGAATGCGTCGTGATGAATATTTGAGAAAATTCTGATCGTTCTCTTAAATATTGGATTAGTAGATGCAATTGATGTGGATGAACACCAATTTCTGGTTCTTCCAAGAGAATAATCAGATCATCCACTTCAGGAACCCCAATTGAATGCAAGTCCGCTTCCCCAACGGTTTCACTAATGATATATATCACTCTTTTTGTACCATCGGATAACGCATCCCAGGAAAACCAATCTCCATTTACCATATATTCAAGTACAATATTTCTTAATTCATATGTATCCGAACTTATCTTGGCAATCCTGAAAGCATTGCTCAATCGAATATCTTCAACTGGAGAAAATCGAATGACATTCTTTCTAAAGCTTTCCGAAATTTTATTAAAAAAATCATTCAATTGGCTAAAAATGACTTCATTTAATTCCTCCAATTTGCTCAGTACCATTGTTGGAAAAAGATCCATCAATGCAAACCACAAATATTGAGGCACCAGATTAAAAGTTGCTTCCCCATTGAATTCATGTTTTCCAACAGAATATTTAACGTTAAGCTCTTTGCCCAAAACTGAAATTTCGACAGGAATTTTAAAGTGGATATAACTTATGGCAAGCCCGGGTTCAGCATCCAGATAATCCTCGACATTTGTCACTACCCTTTCCTTGGATTTACGGATGTTATCTTTAGACTCAATAAACTCGCTTTTCCATGTCAATGAATGCAACTTGTTGGAGGTCCTGTGACCTCCAATCATATCAATCTCAGCGGAAAAATCACCCATCATTTCATAATTCTGAAAAAAACAGTTTTCTATAAATTCGAAAAAGTTCGATTTGCCCGAGCCATTGTCTCCAATGATAATGTTCAGGCCTGGATTGAATTCGCAACTCAACTGCTTAATGGATTTGTATCCACTCAACCTAACTTTCTTAATATTTTGATGCGTGTTCATTCCAATTTAAATATAAATATACTCCTTCCCTTCAATCTAACCGATAAGTATCGTTTAGACCTTCTTCGGGGCCGTTCAACTCCAGCATCACGAAATCAGTCTCAGCGATCACCTCGTGCCAGACCCAGGCGGGGATGACGATGCGCGCGGGGGCTTCCACGTGGACGCTGCCGCTTTCGGGGCCGCGCATGTTTTTCCAATTCACCTGTACGGCGCCCTTCATGAGGATCAAATGCTCGGGGTTTTTCTTGTCGGAGACCCCGTGATGAAAGTGGCGTCCGCTGGCGCTGCCGGCGCGGCGATGGGTCACCATGTAGGGGCCGGTCCGGTCGGTGTCGAAGGTGTAGGTACCCCCGCGGTCGTCCATGCCAAGCTGGTCCAATGCCGTGACGGTGATCATGGGGTCGCGGTGCTTGCGGGTTCGGGCAGTTTGAGTTCGACGGTATTCCAGCCTTTGGCGGGATCGCCATTCATTTGCATCGCGCCCGATGCCACGAGCTCACGCAAGCGCCACATCAGATACACATCGCCGGTCTTGACTTTCATGCGGTGTAAGGTGTTGCTGATGACGCGGCTGCCCTTTTGCCACTGGGCTCCGGTATTGGCCAGGAGGTCGGCATCGTAATGGCCGTAGGATGCACCTACGATCTTTTTGCCACCCTCGAGGAGGCGCACGCCGGCATTTTCGTGGGTGATCCGGGCCCACTCGTCGGGGTCGACCTCGAATTCACTGGCGGTCACGGGACGCGCGAGCTTCCGCGCCTTCCGGAATTCGGAGGGCTGGATTTCGTGGAGATAGACGGGGTAGAAAATGTTGCCTTTTTCGGTGAGGAAAGGGAGGTTGTTCAGGTAGAGGA
>CAZJDB010000035.1:0-31643 GCA_964544695.1 uncultured Chitinophagaceae bacterium | reverse complement strand
CTCACTCGGCTTTGATGCAATTGTGTTCCGTTTTGAAATCCCCTACGGTCCATGCCCTGCGCGGAAAGGAACACGTCGCCTACGATAACCCTTACGACGTGGGGATGACGGGACTCATCGGTATCTCCTCGGGATATCACGCGGTGAAGGATGCCGATTTATTGATCATGTTAGGGACCGATTTTCCGTATGAAACCTTTTATCCGAAATCGGCCACCATCGTCCAGGTCGATATCAATCCCGAGCGCCTGGGGAGGCGCTGTGCGGTGAACCTGGGCCTTACGGGGGACGTGCGCGCCACGATCGAGGCATTACTGCCTTTGTTGGCGGCTCGGTCGGACAGGTCCTTTCTGGATGCCTGTATGGATCGTTTTTCCCGCAGCGCCCGGAGTTTGGCCGAGCGGGCCAAACCTCGTTCCACTGAGAAACCCATCTTTCCCGAATACCTTTCCCAACTGATCAGCGATACGGCGGCTTCCGACGCCATATTTACGTGCGACGTGGGAGAACCCACTGTTTGGGCCGCGCGGTATGTTCAAATGACGGCGGACCGTCGTTTGATCGGATCCTTTAATCATGGTTCCATGGCCTCGGCGATGCCTCAGGCCATCGGGGCGCAACTTTCTTTTCCGCATCGGCAAGTCATTTCCATGTCGGGCGATGGCGGCTTCGCGATGTTGATGGGGGACCTGTTGACGATCCGCCAATACAAGCTGCCTGTTAAGATTGTGGTGTATAACAACGGATTGCTTGGGTTTGTTTCCATGGAAATGAAGGTGATCGGTATGGTTCCCGTCGGCGTCGATTTGGACAATCCCAATTTTGCCTTGATGGCCGATGCCATCGGGATCAAGGGGATCAGGGTGGAAGCGGCTTCTGCGTTGAAACCGGCACTGGAGGAGGCTTTTGCGCACCCCGGCTCCGTCCTGGTGGACGTGTTGGTGAATCCGGCGGAACTGACGATGCCGCCTTCCATCGAACTCGAGCAGGCCAAGGGATTCGGATTGTATGCACTCCGATCTATCGTGGCGGGAGAAGGGGCGGAATTGTGGGAAACATTGAAGACAAACTTCCTATGAAGACACCAGATGAAGTGCTTTCCGCGATGATGGCCCGCGACCGGTTCAGCCAATGGCTGGGTCTATCCGTCGATGCCATGGGCCCGGGGTATTGCCGCCTGCATTATACCGTGCGGGAGGAATTTTTGAATGGGCACGATATATTGCACGGCGGGGTTGTCTTTTCGGCGGCCGACTCGGCATTTGCTTTTGCGTGTAATTCGCACGGGCGGGTTGCCGTGGCTTTGGATGTGTCGATTACGTATGCACGGCCTGGTTT
Source organism: uncultured Chitinophagaceae bacterium (assembly GCA_964544695.1). GTDB lineage: Bacteria > Bacteroidota > Bacteroidia > Chitinophagales > Chitinophagaceae > Dinghuibacter. The sequence goes on along the minus strand of CAZJDB010000035.1, from coordinate 30,305 downwards.
TTTGGGTCAGCGCCTTTCCGTAGAGGCAGTCGAGGTGCACCTGGGGAATAAGACCAGTATTTATGATATTCGAACGACGAATGAGGCAGGGGAGCTGCTGGCGTTGTTTAAAGGAACGGCCTACCGCACCTCGGTGGAAGTGCAGTAGGCCGTTTTTCTGCTGTCGCTATTGTGCTTTCCAGATATTATTGGTGCGGTCGGCGTCGGGTAAGACGTGATTGGGATCCAATTCCACGGATATGATTTTGTCCGTAGAGGGATACCGGAAGGTCCACGTTCCGCCCCTTCTCCAAACATCCACGGGGAGCTTCACGATCTCGGTCTGGCCTCCGGCCTGTGTCACTTTCGCGATCACGGGCATGGCCATTTCACCCAGGTTCACGAGGGTGATCAGGGCGCCCTTGGTCGAATCTCCACCTACATACTTTACGCCTTGTACGGCCTGGTCCAGGTGCCAGGTGGTGTAGAACCACTCATTCCAAAACCAGTTCAGGTCTTCACCTGCCGCGGCGTTCATCGTCCTGAAGAAGTCATCGGGCTGGGGGTGCTTGAAAGCCCAGCGTTTGACGTACGTGTTGAAGGCATAATCAAAGCGGTTGGAATCGAGGACCACATTCCTCAGGATATCCAGGCCCACCGAGGTTTTGACGTAATAGGAACCATAGCCCCGCAGGCTCATGCTTTCAGGAGGGGTCATCAGGGGGTCCTTGTCGTGCGCGAAGGCTCCGAAAATGAATTGGGCCGGGGGGGTCGTTGCCTTGTACTCCCCGTTATTGAACATGGCCGTGGAGTATTCGTTGATGAAGGTATTGAAGCCTTCGTCCATCCACATGAAGCGCCGCTCGTTGGTTCCCACGATCATAGGGAACCAGTTGTGCCCGATTTCATGCGTCACGTCGCCCCAAAGGTTCCCGTCTGTCAGGTTGGATTGACAGAAGATGATACCCGGATATTCCATACCCAGGGCGACGCCCGCCACGCTGACCGCGGAGTTCCAGGGATACTCGAAGTACTTATCGGAGTACAGCTCGATGGAGCGCTTGAGGTATTCGGTGGAACGGCCATAATGATGCTTTCCCGCAGCTTCCACGGGATAGACCGACATGGCGATGGCTTTGCGCCCGCTGGGTAGGTTGACGCGGGCGGCGTCCCAAATGAAGGCGGTGGAAGCCGCCCAGGATACGTCGCGCGTATTGTCCATCTTGAAATGCCAGGTCAGGTTACCTTGTTGTTTGGGCCTTGCTTTCGGGGTGCCTACTTCGTCTTCCTTTACGATCATCACGCTCGTGTCGCTGGTCCTGGCTTTTGTTAGCCTTTCGGTCTCTGTGGTCGTGAGGACTTCATTCGGATTTTGCAGGTCGCCGGAAGCCACCACCGTCATGTCGGCGGGGGCCGTCAGGTAATAGTCGTAATTGCCGTAGTCGCAGTAGAATTCGCCCAAGCCCATATAAGGCAAGGTGCTCCAGCCATCTACGTCATCATAGACGCACATCCTGGGGTACCATTGAGCGATCTCGTATACGATACCATTTTTCGTCGTCAGGCGACCCATCCGGTCGGCTCCGTATACGGGGATGGCGAAATGATACCTGACCTTCACGCTGATCTTGTCGCCGCCGGGTTTCATGGGGACTTTCAGACGCACCTGCATCCGGGCATCGGTAATGATGGGTTCGACTTTGTACGTTTGATTTGCGTAGCTTACTTCAACCGATTCAATGTGGTCTCCACCTTTAGTGAACCCTTTCACGTCGAAACGGTCCCCGTCCACGGGTGTAATTGCCGCTCCCCTTGAATCGGGTCTGAAGAGGTTTTGATCCAACTGCAGCCAAAGGAACTCAAGTTTGTCCGGACTGTTATTGGTATAGGTGATGGTCACTTCTCCCTGGACGGTTGTATCGGGAACATTCAGGGTAGCCCGGATCACGTAATCCACCCGGTTTTGCCAGTATTTGGGCCCCGGAGCTCCGCCTGCGCTCCGGTATTCGTTCCCGTTGGAGGTGAAAAAAACGGGGGGAAAGGTCAGGTGCGGGTCGTATTTAGATGCCGGGGCATTCTGGGCCTCGGTACCCGAATAGATGAGACTTATAAGTCCGCACATCGCTAAATGGTACAATTTCCTCATAATTATGATTGTAGCGACTAAGTTAGGGGTTCGGGGCATCGTTCCGTTGCCGGTGGTAAAATTGTCGTATTTTCCGCATCGTAAACTTTTAGTCGTATGCGATCCATACTCCTGGCAACCTTCCTGGTCGCTACCCTGTCCGTTTCCGCTCAAAATGTGCTCGACTACCCCGATTTCCGCCCTAAAAAGGACAATTTTGCCAAGGTCAACGATCCCGTCATTCACCACGACCTGATCTTCTTTACCCTGGCCGGGCTGGATCTCAGGGTAGGACAGCCTCAGGCTACCAGCCTCCCGGTGACCTCCAGCGGTTCCGATTTCATCACCTTCGGGGACGGAACCAACCAGGTAACCATCCGAAGCACCCCTTTTATCGTAGGGAAACATAAGATGTATTACATTGAAAAGCACCTGGTCCGCATCGACAATAAGGCATATTTCGGGGACTACGGACAGGTGCCGGCGAACCTGATCCAATCTGTTACTTTCGTTTCGGGCAAGGACACGGTCCGGATCCCACCCGACGCCCTTGCCGATTTATACGAACCCCTTTTCATGTATTCGGACGGGGGTGTAGCCAAAACACATGACGGCGTATACCTTTCCCCTGATAAACAAACGGTGTATATTTATATGCTGAATAAAGAGATCAATGGATATTACGAGGTCACGTGGGTCATACGGAATCATCAGTTCCTGAGGAGGGTGGTGGATACGGATATTTGATAAATACTTTCCTATGGCATATAACGAACAACTCGCCGACCGCATCCGGGAGATCATCGCCGCCCGGGAAAACCAGGTGGATGAAAAGCAAATGTTTGGAGGACTTTGCTTTATGGTCAATGACAAAATGTGCGTCACCACGCGCGAAGACCACATTATGGTCCGCCTCGGACCTGAAGATTACGAGGTGGAGGTTTTGGGAGAGGGGTGCAGCCCCATGGTGCATGGGGGGAGAGAGATGAAGGGGTTTATTTTCGTCTCCGCGGATACCCTTGGCAGCACGGAGGCGCTGAAACGCTGGGTGGATTTGGCGTTGGATTTTAACGCTACGCTGGATGAGGAAGAGGAGGTGGTAACTGTGGTGGTGATTGATGAGGAGCCGGAGGCTGAAGTGGCGCCGGTGAAAAAGGCGGCGGCGCCCGCGAAAAAAGAGGCGAAGGCGCCTGCGAAGAAAGCGGTGAAGAAAACTGCGAAGGCGCCAGCCAAAAAGGCTGCGAAAAAGGTTGCTAAGAAAGCGGTGAAGAAAGCTACGAAGGCGCCGGCCAAGAAGGTGGCGAAGAAGGCGGTCAAGAAGGCGGTGAAGAAAGCTGCGAAGGGGCCAGCCAAAAAGGCCGCGAAGAAGGCGGTCAAGAAGGCGGCGAAAAAAGCGGCGGCGCCGGTGCGGAAAACTGCGAAGAAGGCGCCGGTGCGGAAGGCCGCGAAAAAGGGTGGCCGCCGGAAATAACTTTATTTGTAGCGAAGCTTGTACGCCAGTATGATCGTGGCGAATACCAGGGTCACGCCATTGGCCAGGTAAACGGGTACGTCATGGCTCAAAATGCCGTAGATCAGCCAGAACAGGGTTCCCAGGGTAAAGAGGGAATACATCGAAAGCGAAATGCTGGATGTGTTCCGGGTCCGGATCGTTTTGACGGCCTGGGGGAGGAAGGAAATGGTGGTGCAGCAGGCGGCGGCAAGACCTATGATCGAAATGTAATTCATATTTTGGTGTGGGCGCCTACGGCGCGTTAGTGAAGCTCTTCGAACTGGCCCGTTTGCTTGTTCTTCCGCACGTTGTCCCAATTGAAGGCGCGGCCGTTCATTACGACATAGACGCCTTCGGGCAAGGCCTGGGCAAAGGCCAGGGCATTGCCCAGGTTGAAAAATCCATCCGAGCTGCCGAACTTGTAGGGGATCATGGCTCCTGTCAGGACGATGGTCTTTCCGGGGACCTTTTCGGCAAGCTCGCGGGCGGTGACATTCATCGTATCCGTCCCGTGGGTGATGACGATATGCTTTTCCTGTGCGTTGCGGCATTGGTTGGCGATCAACTCGCGGTCCTCATCGGTCATGTTCAGGCTGTCGATCATCATGAGGGTCCTGACGGTGACGTCCAGGGTGCTTCGGCTGCGCTGGAGCATTTCGGGCAGGTGGGTTTCCTTGAAAAATAATTCTCCCGTCAATTCATTGTATTCCTTGTCGAAGGTGCCGCCGGTGACAAAAATGCGGATGGTCATAGTGGAAAGATGAGGGAGCCAAAGGTATATTAATTGGGGGTATATTTAACGCCGAGGGTAGGGTAGGCCTGGAAATGGTCCTGGAAGGTAAGGACGTGGTAAAACAGGTTCAGCCTCGACCCCAAGGACAGGTGTCTGGCAAGGTGGCGCCAGATCTGGGGCTCACCGAAAAAGCATATCCATTTGCCCGGCAGACCTTGCGGGGTTTTGTCGATCGTGTATACTTCAAAGTCTCCATTGAATTCCCAGGTATAATTGCGGAGAGCTTTTCCCCAATAAAAAGAGACCAATACATCCTGGCTGGGATGGGGAAGGGCGTTATACGTGTACGTGACCATGAGGTTGAACCAGGCGCCCCACCGGCGAAAAGGCCAGGAGGGGCCCACCGAAAAAGCGTTTGAAATCGTATAACTATATTGGGGAGGTTGGGTGACCCCCAACCCTCCGCTGTATTGCACGGCCAGGTATACGGGGGGCTTCCAAACCCGGAAGGACTGGGAAGCCTGAAAGAAGGACTTTCCCATATTATCTTTAGGGCCAAGGAGATCGCATTGTATCTTCATGTAACACGGACCGAGCCGGGATCGACCGGTGTCGGCGGGATGAAAGTATTCGAAGTACAACGTTGGGTCGTTCCGGTCGTTGTAGGCGGGGTCCACGGTGTGGCGAAAATCCTCGTGGAACTGGAAATTTTGGGCGTGACCGAGGGCCGGTACGAGTAGTAGGAAAAGGAGTCGGTGCATCACCGAATGTCCCGTTGTTGGAAAGTATACTCCGGAATTGGAGCGGAATTATAGCAGAAATCTATGAATCAGGCAGACGAAGCGGTATTCAGACAGTTATTCAAAGACGCCCTGCGGCGATGCTTTGGCATGGAAATGCCCGAAGCCTTATCGGAAACGGAAAGCAAATTATTCTGTACCAAGGTGCTGGACCAAACGGGCCTGGTGATCGGCTGGAAAAGCATCAAGAACTATTCGCTGGTGGATCGCCGGGTGAACCCAACGATCGCGACACTGGATACGCTGGCGAGGTATGTAATGGAAGCACCCTATACCGACGAGGCGGGGCGAAAGGCCGCCGATTTCCCCTATACGTATTGGTTCACCTACAAGGGCCAGGCCCGGTTGCCGGTAAAGGTGAAAACGGGGGGCCTGCCCGAAACCAACCAAACGAAGGCGGTGGGTAAGACCTTCACGCGAAGGCCCTGGGGATCGGCGGTTCAATTCATCATCATGTGGGGGCGCCTCCTGGTTTCGGAGCGCATCCGCCATTCCTGGTTGGCCTGGTCCGCCCTGGGCCTGTTCATTTCTTTACTGGTCGTATGGAAGATCAGGGAAGAACGGGATTTGATGGCCTCGGCCCGCTTTACGGATACCTTCGTGAACATCAGCGACGATTCGCTCGAGAGCAGGGGTTGGACCCTGTATATGCCTGACAGCGCCTCGTGGGGGAGGCGGAAACAACCCAAGGGTGGCCTTACGCTTTTTACCCTCAAAGGGGATAACTGGCCCGATCCTGTCCATCCACCCCGTATTTCCAACCTGCTGATGCGGGGCATCCCGGTGGACTGTTTTGGTACCGAGGTGCGGTTTTCGGATTTTATGCCCAGGGAAAACTGGCAGCAGGCGGGTATCCTACTGTTGGAAGACTCCAGCCTGAACAGTCCCTCCATTCGCCTTTCCATTGCTTTCAACAACTATTTCGGTGGGTTCACAGAGCCCAAGGAAATCGTGTTGCAGGGGGTTACCTCCAGGCCGGGAAGAAAAGGCGAGGAGTTCCTTCACCAAACCCTGTTTCAAATGGCCGAAGGCCAGGAAAATCTCGTCGCGGACAATATGCAATGGGTAGCCCTGAGGATCGAAAAACAAGGAGATACATTTCGCTTCCTTTTTTCCACGAGCCCCCTGGAAAATTTCGCTTTCAAGGAGGCCGCGACCAAGGTCATGGATATACATCCCCATTATATAGCTTTGTTTGCTATCAAGGGTTATTCGGATGAGGCGTCGGATTTGCCTGTCACTATACGATACTTCAGTACGCAGCCCCTGCCGTGCCGGCCGTAGGCATGCGCCGGCAGCTGGGCCGCCCTAGTAGCCGGGTTTGAAGGGTCCGGGGAACGATTTGCGGAATTCCATGTATTCGGGGATGCATACGCCGGCCACGTACCCGTTCTCGGGGTGATGGAATACGTATTCCTGGTGATAATCCTCGGCCGGAAAAAAATTCTTGAAGGGAAGTACCTCGGTCACGATCTTTCCCGAATACTTTTTGGAATCGGCAATCTGCTTGATTTGCGCTTCGATGATGGCTTTTTCGCGGTCGTTGCGATAGAAGACAATGGAGCGGTATTGAGGCCCTTCGTCATTGCCCTGGCGGTTCAACTGGGTAGGATCGTGGCTGGCAAAGAAGGCCTTGACCAGGGTTTCAAACGATATCTTAGAAGGATCGTAATAGACGTTCACGGTCTCGGCGTAACCGGTATTACCGGTTTCCACCTTTTCATAGGTGGGGTCTGGAGTAAATCCGCCGGCATAACCGGATACGGCGTCTCGAACGCCTTCGAGGCTTTGAAAAATGATTTCGGAGTGCCAAAAGCAGCCTTCGGAAAAAGTGGCCACCTGCTCGTTGGGAGAAGGCTTGCCTTTCGAGCCCAGCGGGATTTTGACGCCATCGCTGCCGGACTGGGCGCAGGAGGTGCCCAGGGTTAGACCAAGGACCGCCGATAATATAAGATATTTCATTTCGTGTGTGTTTAGTGGGCTGCTACCGGGGGCTTGCCGCCTTCCGGTACAAAAATGAGGGCCGCTGAATTCATGCAATAACGTTTTCCCGTGGGTGCGGGGCCGTCGTCGAAGACGTGACCCAGGTGGGATCCGGTCTTGCTGTCTACCACTTCCAGGCGCGTCATCCCGTCGCTGTCATCTACTACCAGGCGAACGGCGTCGGGGTTGATGGGGGCGTAGAAGCTGGGCCACCCGGTGCCCGAATTGAACTTGGTATCCGAGGTGAAGACGGGCTGGAGGGAAGCCGCGGAATAATAGGTGCCCTTCTCGTAGAAGTGATCGTATTTCCCGGAAAATGGGCGTTCCGTTCCCTTATCGCGGAGAATATAATATTGTTCAGGGGTCAGCAGCGTCTTCCATTCCGCATCGGTATGCTTGAGGGGGAATACCGTTTTGGCGTTCACCACCGGCGGGTCGGGGTATTTGGCGCTTTTGGATTGGGCCGAGGCACCGCTCAAGCCCAGGAAAAGGGTGGCTATGGAAAGGACCAGGTGTACTTTACTCATGGAAATTGCGTTTATGTATACAAAGGTACGTAACGGGAACTCCGAAGGTTCCTTAAGGAAATCGTAATATTGCTTAAAATTTTTGGCCATGTGCTATCCTAAACGCCTGTCTTTCGTCCTGGTCATCTGTATGTTGAGCCTGGGATCCTTCGCGCAAAGCAAACTGAAAGTACAGGTATTCACATCAGACCCGACCACGCTACAAACCACGTCCACGCTGATCGAGGGCGCTCATTTCCTGCTCCTCGTGAATGCCGGTCCCACCCAAACGGATGCGGCCAAACTCGTCGATAAGATCAAGGCCACGGGGAAGACCCTCATGGGTATTTTCATCACGAGTTCCTCGCCCCAGGATTATTTCGGGCTGAATACGCTGAAAGCCGCCTTTCCCCACGCCAAAGTCTGGTCCATTCCCACGGTCATCACCGGTATCAATGCCCAATATGCCAATGATATAACGGCCTGGAAGCCCATCCTGGGCGATAAGGAGGTTCCGGATCATGCCATCCAGATTTTCCCCGCTCCCGCCGCTTCCATCCTGGTGGATAACGAGCAAGTGGATATAGGAGGACCCATACAGGGGTCCACGGAGGGCTGCGCGTACTTGTTCATCCCCACCAGCAAAACCTTGATCGTTGGGGATTTAGCCTACGCCAACGTCCATCCCTGGACAGCGGGGTTGACCGCGGACCAACGGAAGAGTTGGATGGAAAGTTTGGACAAGCTCAAGAAGATGGCGGCGCTTGTCGTTATAGCCGGCCACAAGGATCCCAACGCGGCGGATGACAATGCCTCCATCGATCAAACGACGAATTACCTGAGGATCTACGATAAGGCGGTCAAGACCGCGCATAGCTCGGATGAGCTGATCGGGATCATGGATGACCAATTCCCCGATTTGAAGGGGTTGGACACCGCGTTGAAGGTGGCCGCCGCGAAGCAATTCCCCGATACGGGTCAATAGGGCCGCCTGGCCCTGACGGCCGGCTCTAGCGGCTGACCCTTACAGCTGGCTCTAGCGGCTGGCGAGGATTTCGTCGACCATTCCGAAGTCTTTGGCTTCGGGGGCCGTCATAAAGCGGTCTCTGCGGAAGGCTTCTTCTATTTCATCAGTGGTGTGGCCGGAACTGCGGGCTACCATATCGAATATCTCTTTTTGCAAACGCTCCTGTTCGCGGAATGCTATACCCACGTCCTCGGTATACCCTACGGCTTTCCCGCCGGCAGGGTGCATGTGGATGGTGGCATGGGGGAGGGCATAACGCTTGCCCGTTGCCCCGGCCGTCAGCAGGACGGTGCCCATGCTCATGGTGGCGCCTACCGCCACGGTCGAGACATGGGACTTTAAAATCCGGATGGTGTCGTAGATCGCCAGTCCGGCGTAGATGCTTCCCCCCGGGCTGTTGATGTACAGGTTGATATCCTGGGGACTGTCGCTGTCCAGGTAAAGGAGCTGGGCCACGATCAGATTAGCCATGTTGTCTTCGATACCGGAACCCAGGAAGACGATCCGCTCTTTGAGGAGCAGGCTGTAGATGTCGTAAGCGCCGCGCGTGGCGTTGTCGATTACTGTGGGAATGATGGGCATAAGCGAAAGCGTTCGTAAATTTCTTCCAGAACTATCCGGCGAATGAGGCGAAGGGCCCGGGCCTGGAGGGCAACCGTTTCGGCCAGGTCGGCGTCGATCAGCATGTGGGTGCTGAAGGATGCGCTTTCCTCCAGATCCATCACCCCTAGAAGGTAACGGTCTATGGTTTCAGTTTCAGTCAAGGACTTCCTCATGTTCCCTGATTTGTTCCCGGACTTTTTCCAGGCATTTATATTTCTGAACCGTAGCCGAATGGGCGCTCGAATAGCCGAAGGTATCGGCGATGGAGGTCATATCGCGTTTGTCTATGTAAAAGGCCTTCAGGAGGTCGAGGCAGCGGCGGCCGGCGTGTTGGAGGTATTTCCAGACGGAGACTTCGGTGGGGGTCGGCTCCTCGGGGAGGTCGGTGTCGAGCGGGCCCGTTTTTGGTCTCCGCCGGTACATCAGGTGACGGCAAATCCCCAGCACATAAACCTCTTCGGATACGCGGATGTTGCGTGGCGGCTTTTCCAGAAACGCGAGTAGCGCGTCATGGAACAAGTCTTTGGCATCCGCCATATCTCCTCCATAGCGGCGCACCATGGTGACGGCTTTGGGAAAGGCGGAGCGGTAAAGGGATTCTAAGTCCATTCGGAGGCTTTATAGTATGTGCCTCAAAGGTGTGAAATATCACCCTGCCATCAGGCAAATTTTTTCTATTCTGTTCGGAGGCTTTTAACCGGGTTGGTCAGGGACGCCTTGATCGCCTGGATGCTGACGGTACAAAGCGCGAGCAGCACAACCCCCAACCCGGTGAGGCCGAAGACCCAGCCCGAAATTCCTGTCCGGTAAGTATAATTCAATAACCAGCGGTGCATGAGGAAATAGGCGGTGGGCGTGGCGATAGCCAGCGAAACCAATATCAGGGTTAGGAAGCTCCTCGACTGGAGACCCCAAAGTTGAAACATGGTGGCGCCCAGGACTTTTCTTATCCCCAGTTCTTTTCTTCGCTGTTCGGCTATGAAGGAGGCCAGACCGAAAAGACCCAGGCAACTGATGAATATAGCCAGGGCCGCGAAAAAGGAGGACAATTTCCCGATGCGTTCCTCGGAGGCGAATTTCAAAGCATAATCCTTGTCGGCAAAATGATAGTCGAATGGCGCAGCGGGGACAATCTTATGAAAAATTTCCCCGGCTTTAGCAATCGATTCCCGGGCGGGTCTTTCGGGATTCAGGCGCAGGATGATCCAGTTTACATTTTCATAATCCATAAAATACAGCGTAGGCCGGATGGTCTCATAGGGGGATTCCATTTGCACGTCCTTGATGACTCCGACGACGGTCAACTTTTTACCACCATCCTCGGGTGCCCATCGGATCGTGCTTCCCACGGGGTTTTTGATTCCTATGAAGCGGACGGCGGCCTCATTGATCAAAACGGCCGAGGAGTCGGAAGGGAAGTCTTTCGAAAAATCCCTGCCATCGATGCATGTCCACCCCAGCGTCTTTCCATAGTCATGGGTTACCCAAATGGTTGCAAATGAGCCATCCAGGTTAGGATCTTTCCCTGGCCAGGTAAAGCCATTGCTCGTTTGGTATATATCCGTCAAGGGGCTGGAGGATTCGGCAAAAGAAGTCGCGGCGCCAGTGCTTTTCAGTTCGCTTTCCAGCACTCCGAATTTGCCGTAAAAATCAGGAGACGTCATCCGGATCATGATCAGTCCTTTGTTATCATATCCTATCGGCCTGTTCTTGGAATATTGAATTTGGTTGTAGACGACGACGGTGGCAATGATCAGGGCTATGGAGATGCTGAATTGCACGACCACCAAGACTTTTCTAGGCAAACCCGCGAGGCGTCCAGCATTGAATGTGCCCTTCAACACTTTTATAGGCCGGAAGGCCGACAGGTACAATGCCGGATAGCTCCCTGCGATGACGCCGGTGAGGGCTGTGAAGGTAAGGCCGACCAACCAGAACAAAGGGTTGGACCAGGGAAAGGTCATCGTTTTACCTGCTACTTCGTTGAACCACGGCAATATCAACTGGACCAGCAGGACCGCAATGCCAAAGGCGGCCAGGGACATCAGCAGCGATTCGACGTAAAACTGGGCCACGAGTTGACCCCTGCGGGAGCCGATCGTTTTCCGGATACCGACCTCCTTGGCACGCTTTTCACTCCGGGCAGTGCTGAGGTTCATGAAATTGATGCAGGCAAGGAGGAGGACGAAGGCTCCAATGAGGATAAAAAGACGTACGTACACAATCGGGCCTCCGGTCTTGACACCGTTTTCCCAGTGGGACCTCAGGTACCAGTCACTCATGGGATGTAAGAACAGTTCGGGATTGGCTTTCTTATCCTCGGCGGTGGAATGGAAGTACTTCACATGGATGATATGCTGGTCCACGGTTTTAAAATCCGTGTTGTCCGCGATCTGGACATACAAAAGAAAAGAGTTGTTGTCCCACTGGGCATCCGAATTCCTGATCCAGGTTTCGGAATTCGCATATAGGTCCCAGGGCGCGAAAAAACCCATGTCGCTGAAGCTGACGCTGTGAGGCAAATCCGCATAAACACCGGTCACTTTGACGTCCAGTTTATTGCCGATCCGCATGGATTTCCCGAGGGGATCCTGGTCTCCGAAAAAGGCCTTTGCCGTGGAGGCGGAAAGGATGATGGAATGCGGGTCCTTCAAACCGTCCAGGTTGCCCTTCTGCATTTGCAAGGAAAGCATGCTGGGCGCGTCGGGATCCATATACGTGCCCCGGGTAGAAAGGTTTTTGGACCCGGACGAAAGGAAACCGTCATAGGGGAAGCCGGCTCTGACTACATATTTGAAGTTGGTTCCGTAATTCTCTTTTAGCTCCTGACCCAAGGGCTTGGGCATTCCCCAAAAGGTATTCACCTGCCCGTTCGATGTCTGGTGTTGCATGACCATGGCGATACGGTCGTAATGGTCGAAGCTTTTGTTGAAGGTGAGCTCGCTATACACCCAAAATCCGATGAGCATGGCTACCGCCATTCCAACGGATAGGCCCCCGAGGTTAATGATGGAAGAAGTCCTGTCTCTGCCGAGGTTTCTCAGGGCGACCCTGAAATAGTTTTTTAGCATATGCCTGTGTGCGCCGCAAGGGGGGTGCCAGAATGGAAAATGTTGGTTTTGAGGGTTGTATTAGGTCTTTCGATTTCGATTTCGATACAGTAGGTGTACGGAATCGGTCTATTTCCATTCTTTTTGGATTTCCACGACCCTGGGCTGGTAATTGATGTATTGGACAATTCGGGGGAGGGAGGTGGTGTTGGGGCTGCTTCCATGGGGGAGCGCCTGGTGCCAGATGATGAAGTCTCCTGCGTTTGCACCCACTCGAATGGGGCCGAGGGCTTTTAAATCCTGGGTCCTGGGGTTGGCTTTTTCGGGCAGGCTTTCGATCCAGTTTTGGATGCGGTGCTGGAAGCCGGGGATAAGCTGGAGGGCGCCTTGCTCAGGGGCGGTATCGCTCAAGTAGAGGATACCCTGGGTGCCGAAAGGGATGGGCAGCTCCAGGCTTACGTCCCAATGAAGGTGGGGCCCCGGGAATCGCCAATCCTCTTTTTCGGGAGGATTGAATCCGGCCCGGTCCATGTTGACCAGCAGGTCCTGCCTTCCCCACAACTGCTGGAAGGCGCGCTTGATTTTAGGCGCATTGCGGTTCTTATTCAGGGCAGGGTGCTGAAACAGTTGTACCATGATCCCTTTCCTGCTATCGTGGCCCCGATACCAGGTTTTGGGATCGTTCCTATCGATTTCGATGTTGGCGCAAATGGCTTCTATGGCGGCTTCGCAATCGGCTTTGGGAACGGCTTGTTTGACGATAACGTATCCGTTTTCTTCCCACTGATCCAGATCTTTTGTGCATAGCGCATCCGGTTCGGAGGAGGTTGGCGGCACACCTTCATTAAAATTTTGTATGTCCGCTTCTTCGAGACGGCCTCCGTTTTGTGCCAAAATCCAGGCTTCAAAAGCTTCAAACGACGGCTCCTGTTGGAATAAAAATTGAATGGTGGGCTCGAGGCCAAGTTTCAAGGTGGACAACAGGTACATTTCCTGAGGCCATTCTTCGGGAAAGGTGTCGTGCCCCAGGAGGCCGCTTCTCCTCAGGAGGGCTTTGCTCCAAAAGCGCTTGAGGTGTGTGATACCCAGGGAACCTTTATCGTCTGCGGCTGCCGGTGTCATACGCCCAAAGATACGGCTGCGATGATCGCTACGGCTGCGATTCCGTATAAAATAAGGGCAGGTTTCCATACGAATCCCCACCAATCCTTAAACGAGATCCCGGCCACGGCCAGTACACCCATCAGGGCTCCGTTGGTGGGGGCAAATAGTTCCGAGAGGCCCGCACCATATTGATAGGCCATGACCATGACCTGCCGGGACATGCCCGTCAAATCCGCCAGCGGGGTCAGCAGGGGGATGGTGAGTTGGGCCTGGCCTGAAGTGCTGGACACGGGTAGATGAATGAGAACGTGGGCGGCCATCATTCCAAGGGCCGACAGGATTACCGGTAAATGTTGGAGTGGGGTGAAGAGTGCGTGCACGATGGTGTCGATCACGCGACCCTGTTGTAGTACGAGGTAAACCGAACGGGCCAGGCCTACGACGAGGGCGGCCAGGGTCATTTCCCTTACTCCTTCGACGAATGCCGCAGCCATGCCGTTTAGGCCCATCTTGCCTATGATTCCGGATACGATGCCCAATACGAAGAATAGGGCGGTCATTTCGTTAAAGTCCCAGTCGAGGCGGATGATGCCGTAGATCATGATAGCGAAGCTCGCCAGCACGAGGCTTAGGATGGTGGCGGTTCGCCAGGCTGCTAGCTTCGGTTCCGCGGTTTCTGCGGTTTCTGCGGTTTCTGCGGTTTCTGCGCTTGCTGGCTTTGGGGCCGCGGGGCGTGGGTCGGCGCCTTCGCCGTGAGAAAGCGGCTCCGGCACCGGCCCACGCCCTGCGGCCAGCGCAACCGTCATTGGCGAGGGCACGCGCCCGGCGGCCTGTGCAATTTTCTTGGTTCGTTTTATTACCCAGGCGATCCAGAATGCTACGGCGGGGATTAGGAAAATGATTCTTATCGGGGCTCCTGAGAGGAGAGGGATATGGGCCAGCTTCTGGGCGATCCCTACCTGGAAGGGGTTCATGGGGCTGAAGGAGGCGCCTATGACGGCGCAGCCGGTGCTGATGGCAACGGCCCCGATCTTGGAATAGCCCAGGCGGGAAGCCATGAAGACCATCACGGGAACGAGGGCGATGATTTCTTCGGACATATTGTCCATGGCGCCTCCCGAAGCGAATGCAAGTCCGACCAGACAGAGCACCAGGTAAGGGAGTTTTTTGGAACGGGCGATCATCCAAAGTAGGCCGGCTTTGAAGGCCCCGGTCTTGTCGATGACGCAAAAGGTACCGCCGAAAATGAGAATGGAAATGATGACATCCGCGGCCGCTTCGAAACCCCTGGGCACGTTCATCATGACTTCGGAAAAGCCTACGGGGGCGGGTGGGTCGTGTGTGTAGCTACCGGGAACGACGGTTTCACGGCCGGCTACCTGCGTCCTTTGGTAGTGTCCGGCGGGGATGATCCAGGTAAGCAGGCCCGCCAGGAGGATACAAGCCAGGAGGATGATAAAGGGGTGGGGGAAGCGCACTGCTAAATATAAATGTTAAATTGTATTCATGAAGTGCTTTTTGTTTTTGGGTTGGCTCGCGATCCCACTGGGAGTTTTCGCTCAACATTACAGGGAAGATGAAATTGCCCGCTTTACGACGGAAGCGGCCCGGGTCACCATCATCCGTGACAACTGGGGTATTCCCCACATTTATGGGAAAACCGACGAGGACTGCGTGTTCGGGTTGATGTATGCCGAATGCGAAACGGACTTTGCGCGGGTAGAAAAAAACTACCTGGAGGTCATGGGAAGACAAGCCGAGGCTTACGGCAACGGCTATCTGACGAATGACCTGGAGTTGCAGCTCATAGAGGATACGGCAGATGCCATCCGGGACTATCGTCGCAGCCCGCCTTGGTTGTCCAGGCTCCTGGACGCCTTTGCGGACGGGGTGAACTATTATTTATACAAGCATCCCGATGTTCAGCCGCTGGTGTTGAAGCGCTTTCTGCCGTGGTTCCCGCTGATGTTTACGGACGGGAGTGTGTCGGCGACGAGTACGGGTGGGATCAGCGCACGGGAGGTGCATGATTTTTATATGAAGGGGACGCCGGTGGCAATGGAGGAGGCGCCGGCGCGCGGCGCGGAGGCAATTGAGGTGGCGCGAGGCGCGGCGGTGGCGGTAGGCGGCGCGGAGGCGGCGGTAGGCGACGCGGAGGCGGGGGTGCTCCCGCGCGGCGCGGAGGCGGTGGCAGCAGGCGGCGAGGAGACGGCGGTGGCGGTGCCGGAAACGGGATCGAATGGACTGGCTGTGGCACCTGCGCGCACGGCTGGTGGGCATGCACTATTATATATCAATCCTCAC
This sequence comes from uncultured Chitinophagaceae bacterium, assembly GCA_964544695.1. Taxonomy (GTDB): domain Bacteria; phylum Bacteroidota; class Bacteroidia; order Chitinophagales; family Chitinophagaceae; genus Dinghuibacter. The sequence continues at coordinate 14,599 of CAZJDB010000035.1, read as the reverse complement.
GTGCCGTTTTATTTCCGTATGGAGGCGCAGATGGTTAGCCAGGAAGGGCTTAATGTGTACGGAGCTGTCACCTGGGGGCAATTCTTCGTTTACCAGGGATTCAATGCCCACTGCGGATGGATGCACACTTCCAGTTATGCGGACGTTTCAGATTTATATATAGAGGACGTGAAGCAGGATAACGGGCAATGGATGTACCGCTACGACGGGCAGTGGAAGCCGGTGCGCACCCGAACGCTGGTCTTGCAGGGTCAGACGATCACGGCTTATTATACGGGGCATGGTCCTGTGATGGGAGAACGGAACGGGCATTGGTTGAGCCTGAAGGAATACAACCGCTCCATGAATGCACTGATGGAAGCCTGGTTGATCACGAGGGCGCGCAATTTGACCGAGTACAGGGCGGCTATGAATTTCCGGGCCAATACGACGAATAATACGGTTTATGCGGATGACCTGGGGAATATCGCTTACTGGCATGGGAATTTCATGCCCAGGCGAGATCCCGGTCTGGACTGGTCCCAGCCTGTGGACGGCACGACTTCGGCCACGGAATGGGGGGATCCGGCAAGTCCCGATTCGCTGGTGCATGTGTATAATCCTGCCAGTGGGTGGATCCAAAATTGCAATTCCACGCCCTATACAGTGTCGGGCTCCAGCAGTCCGCTTCCAAGCGCCTACCCGACGTATATGGCTCCCGACGGGCAGAACTACCGGTCGGTTCACGCGATGCGTTTCCTTGAGCGGGCCCACGGCTGGACCCTGGACAGTTTGATCGGGAATGGCTACGATACTTATATGTCGGCTTTCGAAGTATTACTGCCGGCATTGTTTAAAGCCGCCGTGCCGGACTCGTTACGTGAGGCGGTCGCATTGCTGAAGGCATGGGACCTGCGCGCATCGGACACCTCGATTGCGACGACCCTGGCCATGGAATGGGGCTACCGGATGCTGCGGAACGCGCCCCGGGCGCGGACGATCGAGGAGTCCAGTAACGCAGTGGCGACTGTGACTGCGGTGGCGGCTGCTTCCGATCAAACGGGGCCGCTGCTGGAGGTGATTCGTGATCTTACACGGAAGTTCGGCACCTGGCGGGTGCCCTGGGGTGACCTGAACCGTTACCAGCGCCTTACGGGAAAGATCGTGGAGACTTATGACGACAAGCAACCCAGCTTGTCTGTGGGCCTTGGATCGTCAACGTTCGGATGCCTGCCGAGTTTTGCGAGCCGGTATATGACGGGCACACAAAAACGGTATGGGGTCTCGGGCAATAGTTTCATCGCGGCTGTGGAATTCGGACCTAAGATCGTGGCCAGGACGATCGTGACGGGAGGAGAGAGCAGCGATCCGGCGTCGCCGCATTTTACGGATCAGGCGCCGGGGTATATCCACGGGCAATTCAAGGATGTTCTTTTTTATAAGGAGGACGTGCAGGCGCACGCGGAGCGAACCTATCATCCTGGAGAATGATCCATGTTTAATTCTCAAATTTGTAATTGTAATGCATCGAATACTTATCCAATAATCCCTTAAATCGCTCATCTAGTTCGAAATTTTTATAAATATCTTCTTCAGATATTGAGTCTTCCAATATGGCTTGTCCGTTTTCCGTTTCCCTTGCTACAAGAATTGCACGTTCAAAATTGATATAAAATTCCTCGACCAATCCTTGTGATGCCTTAATTTCGGCGAATGTTGCGATGGCAATTGAAAATTTCGGGTCAAGATTTATGGCTTGGTAAACACTCTTCAATGCCTCTTCGTAATTCCCCTTTTTTCTAAACGAATTTGAAATTCCATTATATACAGGTGCATTTTTATATCCCCTTTCAAGCAATGTTTTGAACAATTGAATGGCTTCATCATTTCTACCTAAACGATTATAATTAGTTGCCAACATAAACCTAGCGCCAAAGTTATTTTCATCAAGGGAAATTGCCCTTTTAAATTCCTCATTAGCCTTTACATATTCTGATTTGCAAACCAGTACAAAGCCAAGAATTTCAAATGCCATTGGTAAATTTGAATATACCTTACTAAAACTATTGGCGTGAAATAGGGCCTGATCTAAATCCCGCATTTCAACGTAAATATTAATCCGACGAACATAATAACTTACATTATATGAATCAAGTTGTATTGCCTTATTAATAGATTCAAGTCTTTGAGAAAGGCTTATACTCTTTTGATAAGATCTAATCCATAAATTTTCTGCGATTTTAAGATCATTAAACTTCTGAATTTCCTCTTTGGATAAAGAATTCCTCGTTACTTTTTCAAACAGTAAGAGGTAATCACGCGACACTTGCGATATTGAAATATCGGTCTTATCATAACCAATTTTTATCTTTTCACCTTCCTCAAGCTCTCTATCCGAATGAATAGTGCTTACTTCATCGATGGTATCCTTAAAATAAGATTCCTTTATCTTATTGACAAGAGCCAGTTCCTTGACCTTGTCTTCAGGTCTTTCAGTAAAGGGAATCCTACTTAGGACAAATGTTATTTCTGGCTCTGTCCCAAAGAGTGTCTTCCGGGAGTTTTTTATACTATCAATAATTTTGGCTGCACCCTCGAGGTTTTCTTTATTATTTGCAGCAAGAACAACAATTTCATCTGCGAGTAGAGACAAGGTCACGCCCGAAATCTCAGAAATCCCTGTCCTTGAATCTATCAACAAGAATTCCGGTTTTAATTGCCTCGCAATCTTATCCTTTAAATCAAGAAAAAAAGCCAGCCCGTTCTTTTTTTCATATAGCATCTCATACCAATTAATAGCAGACAATTTTTTCCAATAATCTCTTGATTCAGTGTTGCCAGATGGAATCAAATAAGATGGGGAAAGTTGATTTTTACTTATATTAAATTTTATTGCATATTGAGCTATATTTTTATTAATTACTCCTTCATTTGAAAAATCATATATATAATCAACTATTCCATTCTTAATCTCCCGATTAATATGCTCATCAAATTTTAAATTTAAGCCTGGGGCCTCCAAATCAAAATCAAGTAGACATACCGATTTGCCGAACTCTATTAACCTAGTGGCGATATTTACTAATGCCAATGATCTTCCGACGCCACCTTTATAGGAATAAAATGTAATTGTTTTCATTTAGCCATTTCTTAAACTAGCAATAGCGATTTAGAATATCGCACTTTTTCCTCTGCGAGCTTAGCCTGTTCAATTATTAGAGGGGTAAATTCAAATGTAGGAACAATCACTTCGTCAAATGAACCACTAAAATTTAATTCAAGCAATTCAATGATTTCCGACAACTTACTTATGCTTGCTGAAGAGTAATTATTAGCCTCATCTCGTTGAACCTGTTGTTCTGCAACACCTAGCTTATTTGCAAGAGCAGCCTGAGATAAACCCCTAGCGATTCTAGTTTTAATTATTGCATCAGGAAGACCGTCGATTGAGCAAACCTTTATTGATAAAACATTGCCAGATTTTAGATTTTCATAATCGAAAATGTCTTTTTCAAAAACTTCAATTTGACTTTGAAGGGCGTCTATTTGGGCCTTTTTGATTATCGGGTTTGCAAAAATCTCATTCTGCACATGCGCAAGCGCTGTTTTAAATTCAATAAGTTTATTCTTTGTTATAGTCAATTGTTTATCATTCTTTATCATAGTAATATGTTTTATATTAGAGAAGAAGTTTTATGACCCCTTTCGACCTCCCATCCTTATCATGCTGAAAAAAATTTAAGTAGATTTCTGATGGGGGAAATGCTACCCACGTTGCAGGAAAAAATTCACCAAGAAATACTTCTTTTTGACGCTTTCTATTATTTTCGAAACTTCTGAATACGGGATAAAAAAGGAAAAGCTTATCTAAATCATTTTCAGGAATTTCATAGCATACATCATAATCTTCGGGCAAGGCTTTTTTTGTTACAAAACTTCCATCAACATATAAAAATTTCACACTAAAACTTCTAAATGCTAAAATTGCTCTTTCAAGACCATTTATAAGTCTGAGTCTATGAATATTCCAGCCGAATTCAGATTTAAATTCAGGAATATCTAATTCGTGACATCCAGAAATTAAATTCCCTTCTTTAGTATAATTTAACACAACAAATTAGATGGGTTAGAACAATTACACTTCGATTTGCCACATCAACTTTGAGGACGATTCGATCAATACACAAATTTACACAATTATTTTGTTGTGAAAAATTACTTTGAAATATTTTAATCTATTGAATTTCAGTAGTATAGCCATTTTAGCAATAATAACTTAGTGACAGTTAATTATTTAGGTGCCGCAAATTCTTATATGAAGATCCGCGTGCCGGTGTTGCTATAGTTTTGACGAAATTCTTTTGGGCGACTGCCCTTTTTCTTCTTAAAGATGCGGTTGAAGTTGGATATGCTGTTGAAACCGCAATCGTAAGCGATTTCGGCGATGGAGTTGGTGGTGTCGATGAGCATGCGGGAGGCGTGCCCCAGGCGTATCTCATTTAGACATTCCACAAAGGTAACGCCCGTCCTGGCCCGGAAAAAGCGGCTGAAGGCCGTTTCGGTCATACCCGCCAGCCTGGCGGCCTCCCCGAGGCGTATCGCTTTCCCAAAATTCTCATTCATAAACTGGACGACCTTTTCTACGCGACGGCTGTCGCTGAAGACGTTTTCGGGAGAAACGCTGGGACCCGTGGACAGTATCCGGATGTTCCGGGAGATGGATAGGTCGTGCAGGATGGACATAAGTTCCAGCACGGAGTCGAAGCCATTGCGCCTTTCCAGGTTCTTGATCCTGGGGGCGATGCGTTCAATGGTTTCCCTGGAAAACAATATCCCTCCCTGGGAGCGGTCGAAAAGGGACCTGATAAACCCGAGTTGGTTCCGCTTCAAAAAGATATCGCTGAACAGGTCCTTGTGGAACTGGATGGTGATTTCGTGGATCTTCCTGCTGGTGCAGTTATGGGTGAACCAGGCGTGGCGTACGTTGGAGCCCACCAGGGCCAGCTCCAGGTCCTCGATGTCCTCCACGCTTTCCCCGATAATACGCTGCGCGCCGGGTGCATTCTCAATGAAATTCAATTCGTATTCCTCGTGATAGTGCAGGGGAAAGTCGAATTCTTCCTTGTACCTGGAGAATAGCGTAAAGCAGTCTGCCTTGGTCAGGGGAGTGATTTCTTTGAGTATAGGTTTAGACATAGCAGGCAAAATTTGCTTAGAGTTTGTCGAAATAATACAATAGCTATATAGGTACAGTCCTGAACTTGGGAGAAAAATAGCAAATGAATGCTAAAATAGTATTATTTCTATTATTTGAATGGACCGTAATTTTATTCGAAATTAACTGATTGCTTCTATGAGAAGAAAACTACTGCTTGCCCTTTGCACAGTCATGCTCTGCCTGGTCGGCTATATAGCCACGGCTCAGACCAGGACGGTCACCGGAACGGTCTATGACGATAAGGGTAATTCGCTGCCCGGGGCGACCGTCCGGACGCCGGATAGCAAGAATGCTACCCAAACCGACGTGAATGGGAAATTTTCGCTTACGGTCCCCAACGACGCAAAATCGCTCCTTATTTCCTTTGTAGGCATGCAACAAAAAACGATCCCCATTACCAAGGGGAACGGCTTTACCGTTAACCTGACCTCCCTGTCCGGCAATCTTGCGGACGTGGTAGTGATCGGGTATGGTCAAACCAGCAGGGCCAAGATCACCTCGGCCATTTCCTCCATTTCCGAAAAGGACATCAAGGATTTACCCCAGGCGGGCCTGGACCAAATGCTTCAGGGTAAGGTGCCCGGGGTATCCGTGTCCTCCAATACGGGACAGCCGGGTGGAGGCGTTACCGTTCAAGTCAGGGGTATTACCTCCCTGAATGGCAGTGCGCCACTATATGTCGTGGACGGGGTCCAGATTCAGGCGAGCACCACCAGCATTGGCCAGGACCAATTGGGCGGGGTGGCCGGTCAAACGACCCAAAGCCCCCTGGCGACCCTCAACCCGGACGACATTGCTTCCGTGGATATCCTAAAGGATGCGGCAGCCCAGGCGATTTACGGATCCGCCGGCGCCAACGGGGTCATTCTGATCACGACCAAACATGGAAAATCCGGAGAGGGCAAATTGGATTACGACGTATACTTCGGGCAGGCGGAATTGTATAGGAAGCTTCCTATCATGAACCTCCGCCAATACGCCACGTATTTCAATGAAGTGCAGCAAGAACAAGGGACTGCACTGGGCATCGACACCATCGGAGAGTTCAAATATCCCAACCTTCTTGGGGCCGGTACCAGTTGGCAAAACGCCATTTTCCAGAAAGGAACCACGGAAAATCACCAGCTCTCCTTTTCCGGAGGATCAGGCAAAACGACCTATTATGTTTCAGGGAACTACTTTACCCAAACGGGTACCCTGATCGGGTCCTGGTTCAACCGCTATGCCTTCCGGGCAAGCGTGGACCAGCAGGTGAAGACCTGGTTGAAGGCGGGAATCAGCACCAATATGTCCAGTACGGACCAAAGGATCACGGTGACGGACGGCCAACAATCGGTCATTCCCCTGATGTTGTACAACAGCCCGGCTTCCCCGGTTTACCTCCCGGACGGCAGCTTTGCCACGACGACCAACATCGCAAGCGTACCCTTTGGGGATGCCTACAATCCGGTTGCCTACGCCTTGTTGCGGGACGACCGGGTTCGCCAATATAAAGACTACGGAAATGTGTATGCGGACATCTTTTTTACCAAGGATTTGGACTTGCGTACGCAATTCAACTACGACTTCCAGGTCAACCAGAATACCGCTTTTCAGCCCGCCATCACCAATTCATTGGGACAGACTATCCTGGCGCCCAGCACGCTTCAGGAGGTCCGGGCCATCAGCCTTTGGACGGATATCCAGAATTACCTGACGTACAATCATACTTTTTGGGGCAAGCACTACCTCAACGTGCTGGTTGCCCATGAAGCCTGGGTGTCCAACTACGATGCGACGACCACCACGGCGACTGCCCTGACGAACAACATCGAGTCCCTCGGTGCAGGGACCATTGTTCCCGGCTCGTCAAACGGAAGTAAATATTCAAGCGCGGAAGAATCTTATTTCGGCCGTCTCCTGTATACTTACGACAATAGGTTTACCCTGCAGGTCTCCGAGCGCCGGGACGGTTCCTCCAACTTCGGACCTGGCAAACGTTACGGGACCTTTACCGCTGGTTCCGCGGGATGGACGATCTCCAATGAAAAATTCCTACAAAACTCCGATGCCATCAATTTGCTGAAACTCCGGGTGGGGATTGGACAGGTCGGGAATTCCGCGACGAACGGGAACCAGGCATACAGCACCAACATCCGCCTGGCGACCAATTCCAACGGCCTATTCGGGGGCGCCAGCGGGGTGCCCGGGGTACCCGCCAATGTGGGAAATCCTTATCTCCAATGGGAATCGGTCAATACCTACGACGCGGGTGTGGACGCCACCCTGGCGCATCGTCGCATCGACGTGACCGTGGACTTGTACAAGAAGGTCACTTCGAAAATGATCCTGAATACAGTGCTTCCCAGTTTCGCGGGTCTGGACCCTAATCCACCCGCCAACGCTTATGATGAAATCGAACCGCCAGTGACCAACGCGGGACAAATGACGAATACGGGCGTGGATATCGGTATTACTTCCCACAACCTATCGACGCGGTATTTCACCTGGACCACCAGCCTGGAATACAGTATGTATAAAAACGTTCTGAACAAGCTCAACACGCCGGGGGCGGCGCTTTTTGGAAAAAGTCAGGACTTCTCCCCTCAAACACTCACCGAAACCACCGCGGGGCATTCCGTCGGCCAGTTCATCGGGTATAAGACCAATGGCCTTTACCGGTCCATGGCCGATTTGAACAGCGGACCCACGCCCATCTTGCCGGTGGGTCTAACGGGGACCTGGCTAGGCGATGTGCGCTATGTGGATGTCAATGGAGACAAGCAGATCACGTCGGCCGATCAGACCTTCATCGGAAGCCCGCTCCCCAAATTCACTTATGGCATGACGAATACCTTCACCTACCGTGGCTTCGATCTGAGCATCTTCTTCAGTGGGGTATACGGGGATAAGATATTCAACTATTCAAGGATCCAGGACGAGGCCCTGTACGACGTATATGAAAATGGTTTGACTACCTTGCTGAACCACTATTCGGCCACCAACCCCAATGGAGCGCTCCCCAGGTACAATCAGTACAACCAGGACAACCTGGTGATTTCCGACCGTTATATCGAAAGCGGGTCTTACCTGAGGATTCAAAACGTTACTTTGGGGTACAACCTTCCCGCCAAGTGGGCCGGTAAAGTCAAGATGTCGCGCCTCAGGGTGTATTTATCGGCGCAGAACCTCTACACATTCACCAAGTACTCCGGGTACGATCCCGAAATAGGCGGCTTCAACAGTAGTGTCTACTCGCTGAACATCGATTACGGACACTACCCTGTTCCCAGGACTTTGACTGTAGGCGCCAACGTCGAGTTTTAAACCTAAAACGAGCTTTACAATGAAACGTAACTACTTATATATTCTGATGTTAGCGGGGACCCTTTCCTCCTGTTCCAAATCCTTCCTGGATAGGCCTTCGCTGAATAACCCCACGGAGGATACTTATTACACCACCGCAGCCCAGGTGGAAGCGGCGACCGGGTTCCTGTACAACCAGCCCTGGTACAACTACCTGGACAAGGCCTACCATTGCATAGGGGAAATCTACAGCGGCAACATGATCTCGAGCGCGGGAGACCCCAACTACGGGAACAACTCCTATGTGTACATGACCGTTTCGCCCAACGACGGGCAGGTGTTGAATGCCTGGACGGCCTTCTACCAAGTGGCCGGTAATGCCACGGTACTCCTCAATACCCTGAAGCAAAAAGGCAGTGCTCCTTACCTCCAGCAGGGGGAAGCGGAATGCGAATTCATCCGGGGCGCCGCCTATTTCTATATAGGCCGCGTGTACGGGGCGGCCCCCATCGTTTCCGATCCGGTAGCCCTGGCTTCATCGGGAAATTATAATGTACCGCGGTACGTACAGAGCGACGTCCTCAAGTTCGCTTTGACCGATTTTCTGAATGCCTATGCCGCACTGCCTTCCACTCCGTATGAACCGGGGCGCGTGACGAAATGGTCCGCCGCAGGTATGGCTGCCAAGCTCTACCTCTACATCGGGAACTATGACAGTGCCGCCTACTGGTCCAACGTGGTGATTCAGTCGGGGCAGTACTCCCTGTTCCCCGATTATGCGGGCATGTTCACCCAGATAGCGGACAACAACAACGTGGAATCCCTCTTCGCCCTTCAGTGGGTTGGTTCGGGCGGATACTCCTATGCCAATGCCATACAGGCTTATACCGCTCCTTCAACCTTGTTGAAGCCCGACTTCAATACGGGCTACTCTTCCGCGCTGCCCACCATCGACCTGTTGAACAGTTATGTGATCGGGGACTCGCGAAAAAACTGGTCGATCATGCTACAAGGATATGCCAACCCTGCCTGGAAGAACGCCAACTTCCCCAACGGGTTCACGTACGATACGACGGGAGCCATTCCCGATCCCAACGGCGTGCTGACCATCCTGAACCCCACTCGCACCAACGCCCTAAAATATACGGCAGGCCCGGCCAATGTCATCGGCACCACCAATACGCAGGGGGGCAACAGCCTTTGCGTCTACGTGCTGCGTTACGCGGATGTTTTGTTGATCAACGCCGAATCCATCCTGGCCGCCAATGGTTCCACTACGGATCCCCAGGCTTTATCCGATTTCAACCTGGTGCATGAGCGCGCGGGCCTGCCCCCCGTCACCTCGATCACCAAGGCCATGATCTTCGCCGAACGAAGGGCCGAATTTGCCTTTGAAAGCGACTATTGGTACGACATACAGCGCCAGGGCTTTACGGCGGCTTCGGCCATCCTGAATGCCCAGGAAAGGGGTTCCTATAACGGTGACGGCACCATCAACCACCAGGGAGTCACTTTTACGCAGGCATCCCAGTTGTTCATGCCCATTCCGGCGGATGAAGTGCTGGCTGATCCGGCGCTGAGTTCGGCCCCGGTGCCTTATTATTAATCCGCAAGGAATTGATTCCGCGGAAAAAAAAAACGAGTCATATGAAAAATAAAACGATGTTTTTACGATACCTGGTTTTGATGGCGGGCCTGCTGTTGGTGTTCGGGTCGTGTAAGAAGAATTCGGGCGGCGCGCCCAATCCCAGTGGCATCCTGCCTGCCGATTCGGCTGCGGGAAATGCCACAGTATATATCACCGGTAACAATCTCGGCGGCATCACGAGCATCATGTTCAGTTCCGACAGTGTACCGGCGCCCTTCAACTCGAACTTCAATACCAACAACGCGATCATATTCCGCGTTCCCGATACGGCCTTCGGAGGACCCCAGAAAATCATCTTCACGAACAAGGCCGGGCAAACGTTTTCAGTGGCGTTCAACGTCCTGGCGTTTCCCAGCGTCTCTTCGGTCTCGAACTACGACTTCAACCCCGGGGACACCATCACCCTTACGGGGAATAATCTGGAATCCACCAACAGCGTGACCCTTTCGGACGGTACGGCCCTGACGATCGTGTCCAAGTCGCACAAGCAAGTGGTGGTCATTTTCCCCGCCACTCAGCTAACCCGGTCCTTCCTGACCATCACCAATTCCACGGGAAGCGTTACGACCAGCCAGGAATTCCTGTCCATTGCGAATGCCTATGTCATCTATGCCAATGGGAACTTCGGGCAGTCGGGCGGCGTCTCCTCCGGTTCGTGGGGTCCATCGGGCCAGGGACTTGCACCCACGCCTCTATATAAGAATGACCCCTCGTTCTTTTCGACTTATGGACAAGGCGACTGGTGGGCCAATGGATTCGCGTTTTGGAATCCCCCTTATTTCCCGAAAGACCCCAGTTATACTTACTTTACCTTCTGGATATACGGTGGTTCCCTGGATTATACGTTCTATATTACCGCCAGTTGTGCCGCAGGGGGCAGCTACGGTAACTCCGATGTTTCCAATCCCATCGATGTGCAGCCGAACCAATGGAATTTCTATAAGCTGAAGATTTCCTCTTTAGGGCTGATCTCTGGTGCAGCTAACTTCGAACAGCTTGGCTGGTGGGTGAAAGGACCCAATACGACGAGTGAAACTATGTACTTTGACGACGTCATGTTTGTGAAATAATTCGCTTGAAATACGCGCTTGTCTCTTTGCTTATCCTGTGCGGCGGAGTTCCGGGCATAGGCTCCATAGCCGCCGCACAGGGGGGAGATGGTATACCAGCGGATAAGCAGGCCACGCGCGAGACGCTTGCGTTGTTGCGTAACCTGCGGCGATTATCCTTTACCGGTTTTCTTTTCGGCCACCAGGACGACCTGGCTTACGGGGTGAACTGGAAATATCAGGCCGGGCGGAGCGATGTGCGCGAGGTTTGTGGAGACTACCCGGCCTTGTACGGTTGGGATTTGAGTGGGATGGAATCGGACGCCACTGCGGATATTGACGGGGTGCCTTTTTCGTTCATTCGGCGCGCCGTGTCTGAGGGTTATGCCCGCGGGGGTGTCATCACATTTAGTTGGCACATGCCGAGTCCACTTGGTGGTGGGCTTACGGCTTGGGATACGACTCGCGGGACGGTGGCTTCTATTTTGCCCTCCGGGGCCAATCATGATGTGTATGTTTCCTGGCTGGATAAGGTTGCATCGTTTTTGGGGAGCCTGAAAGGTCCGCGGGGTGAGTTGATCCCCGTCCTGTTCCGGCCTTTTCATGAGCTAACGGGGAGCTGGTTCTGGTGGGGACGTTCGGAGTGCAGTCCTACCGAATTTATTACACTTTGGAGGTTTACGAAATACTACCTTAACCAGGTTAAAGGTCTGCATAATATACTTTGGGTGTATAATACCTCCGGGGATTTTACATCTGTCTCATTTGTGGAACGTTATCCGGGCGATGATGCGGTGGATGTGGTTAGCTTTGATAATTATCAGTATGGGTCTGCCTCATCGTTTGTTGCATCTATGTCCGCTTCTTTGTCAGTGTTGGATAGTGTTGCTTCGCTGCATGGCAAAGTCCCCGCGATTGCCGAAACGGGTTATGAGCAAATCCCCGATTCATCCTGGTGGACGGGAGTGTTGCTGCGCGGAATCGGTACGCACCGGGTGGCTTACGTGCTCGTTTGGCGGAATGCGGGTTGGAATCCCTGGTTGAAACCTCCCCATATGCACTATTTCGCGCCTTACCCCGGGCAGGCTTCGGCCGCCGATTTTGTCCGGTTTTATTCCCTGGAAAACACAATGTTTGAACGGGACATTGCAAAGGAAAAAATGTACGAATGATGGATTTTTATGAACGCCTGGAACAACTGGAGTCGGAGCACAGGAATATCCTGAAGGCCCCCAATGAACCGGAATTGTCAACGACAGGCATTTTCCACCGCTATAGACTGCCTATCCTGACGGCAGCGCACACCCCTTTGCACTGGCGCTACGACCTGGACCCCCGTACCAATCCCTTCCTGATGGAAAGATTCGGCATCAATGCCGTTTTCAACTCCGGGGCCATCAAATTTGAAGACAAATACATCCTTGTCGCCCGTGTCGAGGCCAGCAACCGCAAGTCCTTCTTTGCGGTGGCCGAAAGCCTGGACGGGGTGAACGGGTTCCGCTTTTGGGATACGCCTCTTTTCATGCCTTCGGATGGTTCGCCTGATACGAATGTGTATGATATGCGGGTCGTGGCGCATGAAGATGGTTGGATTTATGGACTCTTTTGTACGGAAAGGAAGGACCCTTTCGCTGCCCTGGGGGACGAAAGCTCCGCCATTGCCCAATGCGGAATCGCGCGCACCAGGGATCTGCGTTCATGGGAGCGTCTGCCCGACCTGGTGACCCCAAGCCCACAGCAACGCAACGTCGTCCTGCACCCCGAATTCGTGAATGGGCAATATGCCTTTTATACGCGCCCCCAGGATGGGTTTATACAAACGGGGAAGGGTGGGGGAATCGGCTTCGGGCTGGCGCCTTCGATCCAGCGCGCGGTGATCACCGAGGAAATCGTTATCGACCCCAAGGCCTACCATACCGTGTATGAAGGCAAAAACGGGCTGGGGCCCGCTCCCATTAAGACACCTTTTGGGTGGCTCCACCTTGCGCATGGCGTGCGCAGCACCGCCGCGGGCCTGCGTTATGTGCTTTATATGTTCATGACCGACCTGAAGCAGGTGACCAAGGTCACCCACAAGCCAGGCGGATACTTCCTGGCCCCGGAAGGAGAGGAACGCATCGGGGACGTCAGCAACGTGGTCTTTTCAAACGGTTGGATTGCCGACGATGACGGGACCGTCTATATTTATTACGCCTCCAGCGATACGCGCATGCACGTGGCCGTGAGCTCCATAGATCGGCTGGTTGATTATGTCATGAATACGCCGGAGGACGGGATGACATCATCGGCGTCCGTTCAGACGGTGCTACGGCTGGCGGAGAAGAACCAGGCCTGGCAGAAGTAGGTATTCGTGGCTTTAGGTGACCTTTTTTTGGTGGAATCGAAAAAAGTTTTAATTTGGTACCCGAACAAAATCCGTATCCAAGTGAAGAATACATTCCTGTTTGCGCTGGCACTATTGTGCCTTATTCTCCTGAATCTCGCCAGTTGTAAGAAAAGCTCCTCCAATAGTGGCAGTGGCGGCCAATCCCTCACAGCAACGGTAAACGGCCAAGCCTTCGTTTCCACGGGATTTATCGCAGCCAATTCCGCTTCGGAACAGTGGATGACGATATTCGGGTATAAAATCGCCGGTGGCGACACCACTGCTTTCCTGTTGTATATTGGGGACACCCTCGCCGTGGGCGAACCAGGGCCCTTTACGCAGGGTGAACTGGCCGAATATGGACCCTATGAGCCCCTGAGCGCGGCTCCTGGTCTTGAATATACCGGGAATAATCTAGCGGGGCCCGGGAATATCACGGTTACCGCCTGGGATACGACCCACCATACTATCTCGGGTAACTTCTATGGTACGCTGTATACCTATATGTTCACAGATTCGGTCGTCGTGACCAATGGAAAATTCGAAAATATTTCTTACGTAGACGAACCCTGATTATATCCATGAAAAAGTTAATTCTCGCCCTTGCGGCCGTCGCTTTTATTGCTTTTGGTTGTAAGAAAAGCAGCAACAGTTCATCCAGTGGCGCCTGTATGAGCGCCAAAGTCAATGGCCAGGGCTTTACGGCCTCCAGCACCTACGGTCTCTTTTCCGTATCCGAGGGTGAGCTTTCGGTATTTGGCATCAGCGCCAGCGGAATCGACAGTACCGGAATCGAAGTCGATATCTGGGACACCTTAAAAGTGGGCGAACCCGGGCCTTTTGCCGGGGGGGAAGGCGTGGCTTACGCCACCAACCAGGGCGTCGATTTCTATGGGGATGAGGTCGACGGCCACGGCCTGGTCACCCTCTCAGCCTGGGATACGACTCAGCATACCATTGCGGGGACCTTCTCCGGTGTCCTGGTGGACAACAACGGGGATTCCCTTTCGGTAACCAGCGGGACATTCAATACCACGTATACGGAAATCCCGTAG
>CAZJDB010000034.1:0-5167 GCA_964544695.1 uncultured Chitinophagaceae bacterium | reverse complement strand
CCCTGTTCGCCTCCCCCCCCGCGACCCCCGCCGCCGCCATCGCCCCCGCGACCCCCGCCGCCGCCGCTATAGCCGCCGCGGTCTCCACCGCCGCCGTAACCGGGACGGTCTCCGCCACGGTCGCGATTGTAACCACCGCCTCCACCGCCTCCATAACCACCGCGGTCTCCGCCGCCGCCGTAGCCGCCACCGCCTCCACGGCTGTAGCCGCCTCCGCCGCCGCGATCACCGCCGCCTCCGTATCCTCCACCGCCACCACGGCTGTAGCCTCCGCCACCACCGCCACCACGGTTATATCCTCCTCCGCCTCCTCCGCCATAGCCTCCGCGGTCTCCGCCACGGTCGCGGTTGAAACCGCCACCGCCGCCGCCCGGGCCCATGCTGGCATCCGCTTCTTTAACGGACATTTTCTTTCCTTTCAGGCCGACGCCATCCAGTGTTTCAATGGCGCCCTTGGCTTCGGTCTCATCGGGCATGTCTACGAAACCAAACCCACGGCTCCTCCCGGTTACCTTGTCCACGATGACCTTGGCCGATCTTACTTCTCCGTACAATTCGAACATTTCTTTGAGGTCAACGTCATCGAGATCGGGAAAAAGGCCTGCAACAAAAAGCTTCATGATATCTAAATATTAAAAAATGATAGGGTATTCTTTAGGGGGTAAAGGTGTTACAACCCCAAAATAACACGTTTTAGCCGTAAATGCAAAATACTTAGAACTAAGTATTTTCCGCTGGGGAGGCAAATTGGAATTTTGTGATATCACCACAAAAGACCTGTTATGACCAAGTATGTACTCTTCCTGTTCCTTTTGACTGCCACCCTGTCTGCTTCCGCCCAAGACCTCCAATACGGTCCCGAAATCGGGCCAAACTTTAATGGGGCGACCATCCATACCCAAACCAGCGCCTCCGGGACGCCTGGCCTGGGTTTCCAGTTGGGAGGCTTCGTGGAAGTGCCGCTCACCGACAAACTTTCCCTCCGGCCCCGCCTTCTCATTTCCTATGAACGCTACGTTCCTAACCTGTATGGGGGCCGGTATGCCGTCCGAATGACCTTCCTGAAGATACCAGTCGACCTGGTATATCGTCCTGAAAGCATGGCTAAGTGGTTCTTCGGTCTGGGGCCTTATGTGGCGCCCTGCCTGTCCGGAAGAGAAGTCGCCAAAGACGGAAGCTTCAACGATCCCCTGCATTTCGGCTCGGATGCGGACAACGACCAGGCCAAACGCTCGGACCTGGGCCTGGATCTGGTGGCCGGTTATCAGTTGATGGACAAGATCCTACTTACCGCCAACCTGGATTTCGGAATCATCAACATCCTCAATACCAACTATTACCCAGGCTCCAGTGCGCATGTGCTCAGCCTGGGGATCACCGGTGCCTACCTCTTAAGTCCACCCACGAAGAAGGGTCATTCCACCCGCCATTCGTGAATCCCCGTCGAGTAATCCACGGGCAGCTGCACCTCCAGACGCAGTGCCCGTGTGGTTACGGGGTCGAATGTGACCCCGCAGTAGCGGTCTTTCGCAACCTCATAAGGACTGCTATTGTGCACAGGCACCCACTGATCCCCCATTAGGTACAAAATCCGCCACGAAGCCGGTATGCGGCACCCTCCCCAAGGCCCGTCATCGAACCAATAGACCTGGGAAGAGGAAACCGAATGATCCCCCTCGAAGTCGTATTCGACGTACTCCGTGGTATTTTTGCGCGGCCACCAATGGAAGTAAGGCATGGAGTGGTCGTCGCTATTTTTAGGGTCATATTGGTCATTGATGGACTTCAGCATGCGGGGTGTCCCGATGGAGGAAGTGATGCGACTGCGTGAAGCGATGGTGGCCGGAGGCTCGGGCGTCGAGGCCGAACGCTCGTACGGAATCCACACCGTCATCTCCGAGGGACCCCGGTTGGCCCAGGCATAGTATGGGATGGCGATGGCGTTCACCGCCGTCTGCAATGTATCGGCGCCGCTGCGCTTGAGTGCGAGCGCAGGGACCCGCAACTCTTCGATACCGCCCAAAACGGTAGCGCGATACGTTGTTACCGCTGCTGAGGTATCTACCATCAGGTTCCTTACCAGGCTATCCTGGTTGTCGGGTCCCTCCAGGCAATACACGATGGGGCCCCTTTGGAAGGCAAAGCGCCCCCGGTCATCCGTCACCTGTGTATTGGCCGTTACGTGTTCCACCTCCATTGGAAAATCAACCGAAACTTTATCCCCCGCTACCCAACGCCGGGTAATGACCGCATATCCTTGTTGCCGCTCGCATTGGATGGATTGCCCGTTGAGCGACACCGAAATCGTCGATGGCCATTTGGTTTCATAATACAGGTTGCCGGCCATGGGATGGCCCTCCGACCAACCGGGAATCCGGATGCGCAATGTCGCCGTGAAAGGCGCATTGGGTTGCAACTCCAACGCGACATGTCCATCCCACGGATACTCGGTAAGCAGATGCACACCCATCGTCCCGGACGCCAGCGGCACGTCCGCCGTACACCCAACAAATAAGTTCACATACAAGTCGTTCCCGCTTTTCGCAAAGATGTACCCCGGCATAGACGGCAGAAAGCGCGCCATATTTGAAATGCAGCACGCGCACTCGAACCAGGCGCTGCGCTGATGCTGCCCCATGGAGGCCAGTGGGTTGGGATAAAAGAAGCGCGTCCCGCTCAGGGATACGCCGCTCAACAACCCGTTATACAGGGTCCTTTCCAGGACGTCGATGTATTTGGAATCTCCGTGCAGCAGGAACATGCGGTTGTTCCAGAAGATGTTGGCCACGGCCGCGCACGTTTCGGCGTAAGCCGACATATTGGGCAGCTCGTAAGGGCCTCCAAAAGCCTCCCCGTCCCCCGTTGCGCCGATCCCGCCGGTGATGTACAGCTTGTCGTTCACCACGTCCGTCCAGATGGAATCGATGACCTCCTCATAGGGCTTGTTTCCCGTCAGGGCCGCCACATCCGCAATCCCGCTGTACATATACCCCGCCCGCACAGCGTGTCCCTCCGCCGAATCCTGGGCCAGAATAGGCTTGTCGGCCTGGTTATAACTATCCCCCCCATGCCGCACGTCCAGGAAGAACTGTGCGAGGTCCAGGTACTTCCTTTCTCCAGTCACCCGGTACAGCTTGACCAGCCCCATCTCCACCACCTGGTGGCCCGGGTATTTTACTTCCTTGCCGTATCCGAAGGTATTCACCAGAAGGTCGGCATTCTTCAGCGCGATATCCAGGAGGGTGCGCTTGCCCGTGGCCTGGTAGTGCGCGATCGCCGCTTCGTAAAGGTGGCCCGCATTGTACAGCTCATGGCTGAGGACCTCCTCATTTTGCCAGCGCCTTGCCCCGATCCATTCGTGGGGATGGGCCTCATTGGCACTCCGGAAGGTATACAGGTACCCATCGGGCTCCTGCGCCGATCCGATCAGGGCGATGAGGGTATCGAGGTAGTGCTCCAGCCCCGTATCGCGTTTGACCTGGAGGCTGTACGAAGCGCCTTCGATGGCCTTGTACACGTCCGTATCGTCGAAGGGATAGGTGGTCAGTTTGGCTCCATTATGTTTAGCCGCGGCCACGAAGTTGTTCAGGCGCCCGTGTTCCCGGCACATGCGCAATACATAGGGGATCGTGACCTCGCGGTTGACTTCCAGTTTCGGGGCCCAGAAGTTGTCGTTGACGTGCACGGCCGTGAAGGGAACCGGCTGGATAGGGTAATCGGTGCGGCGTAACGTACGCACCTCGAAAATCGCTCCCGAGGACCTGCCTTTGGGGGCCCTGAAGGTGATCCGCGTGCCGGGCGGCATCGGATACACGATTTCGATGGTCTGGTTAGGCTTGGGCCGGTGCAATGCGAGCGTCGCGATCTTAACAGAATCCACATAGATGTCCGCCACTCGCCCGTTATCCCCGCCCCAGGCCGTCACCAGGAGGCTGTCCGAAGGTTTCAGGTCGAAGGAAAAATAGCCCCCGTTGCGGCATTCCCTGGAGGCACGATCCTCATCGTCGGAAGCATAAGACTGTTCGGAGGTCAAATGATGGTCGCGCTCGGGTTGCATTTCCCCCAGACGCATTACGTCCACGGTGCGCGCCTCGATGTCCCGCCGCCGCCGACGCTCCGCTTCATACTCCACCTGCCGCTGCGCCCACTGTTCAGGCGTAAAATAGTCCCAGTATACGCTATAATAATGATCATAGGTATTGAAAAAAGGGCTGAATGAAACGTCGTTCGGCTTACCTACCGTCGTCTCGAAGGTCAGCGCCCCCGTTTGGTGCAACCAGTCCGAGGGATTCCGGTCGCTCGTCAGCAGCACGGGCACCGAGTCGCGTCCTCCCACCTGTCCGGCAAGCACCACGGGCCCGTAGAGCAAAGCCACGCGCTCCGCATTATCCGGCATGCCTTCTGTATATAAGTGCATCGGCAGGATCACGCGAACGCGATCCCCGGACTTCCAATGGCGATGGATGGTGACGTACCCGTCTCCCACCGGCTGTTCTATGCCATTAACCCATACTTCCATGTGGTTCGCCCATGCCGGATGTCGAATCCTGAGCGGAAAATTGGCGGAGCCGGAAAAAGAAAAACTAATTGTATCACTATATGGGTACCGAGTCACCTGAGTCACCTGAATGGATTTTTCGCGCCAATTCAACACCGAAGGAATAAATAAATTGACGTACAAACTTCCATCCGCGCCTTCGTAATAAATACCCTCTCCGTATTTGGAATGGTTTTCCATCCCGCTGCCCACACAACACGTAAACGTTTCGGTGGAATCGCTGAAGACCTTCCGGGTGCCCATGCGTAGGGGTACGAAATAGCACATCATGGCATTCTCGGGATTCTGCGAAGCCAGGATATCATTGTACAGCGCGCGCTCGTAATAATCCGCCAGCCGGCTGTCGGGGTTCCAGGTGAAGAGGTGGCGCGTCAGCTTCAGCATGTTGTACGTATTGCACGTTTCGCAAGTGCTTTCGCTGAGGAAGTCGTTGAGGTGATCGGAGGCATCCAGGTATTCGTGGTCGCTATTTCCGCCGATCACGTAGGTGTGGTGGTGCACCATGATGTCCCAAAAGTTCCGCGCAATGTTTGCGTCGCTGGCGTCTCCATTCACCTCGTAGCGCCGCGCACAGCCGATGATCTTGGGTATTTGTGTATTGGAATGTTT
>CAZJDB010000033.1:0-16028 GCA_964544695.1 uncultured Chitinophagaceae bacterium | reverse complement strand
CTTCCTTACGGGGATGCCAACGCCATTGGCAATTACCATGGCTTCGAGTACAGCACCGAGGCGCAGCTGAACACGGCTTACGGTTGCGCCACCAATTATGCCGGTCCTATCTGCGGGGCGGATTTTTATATCTCCGGCGACCCGCCCTATGCCCTTGAGGATTTCGTGGTCACGCGCTCGACCACACCCCCTCCGGTGAACAGCACCAATTATACCTTTTATGTCATCGAATAAAAAACAAACTATGAAAAAAAAGTCCATTGCCCTGGGCGTACTGGCCCTCGGGCTGGGTATCGGCCTAAGCGCATTCACCGCCAGACCGGCAAAGGGGATCAAGTCGGCGAAAAAGTATCCCACCGCGTGGTTCGTTCTTCCCTACGATGACGTGAACCAATTGAGCAACTATAGTACCACCGATCCCGACATTGTGTTGGAGTCGGACTTCGACACCCACTACAACTGCTCACCGTCCGATCCCGGACCCATTTGCGGGGCGGATTTCTATTATATCGACAATCCTGAGCCCAGCTTAGCTGCATTTGTGGTAACCAACAGCACCACACCCCCTCCGGTGAATAGCTCCAATTACACTTTTTATCCCCTCGAATGACCCGCGGGAGGATCATCCGGACGAACCTGTTGGGCATTGCCGTCACCATTTTTACGGCCGTAGGCATCGTTTTCCTATTGTATGCCGCTTCCGATAAAATGAACCAAACGCCCAACGGGTTCTCCAGACACTTATTAGCCCCAAGCCTGAACCGCCTCCAGGTAAAACCTTTGGAACAGGATACGCTTCCATATCGTTTCCTGGGAAACCGGGGCCTGATCATCAGGAATCCAACCGGTGACAGCTTGCATACGCCGCCCTTTACCAGGGGCGTTTCCATTTCGCCGGCCTCCTTTATCCTGAGGGGACCGGACCCCTCATCCAAGGACCAGGTTTTCATGAAAGTACAAGGGAAAAAGGTTACTTACGAGCAAGGCATTTCCGAGGTACACAACGATGCCGGCATATCCACCGACGGCACCTTGAATTTCGACGCACAAACCGGCCTGCTGGCCTATACTTATTTCTCGCGGAACCGCATCCTGTGCTTCGATACCAACCTGATGCACGCTTTCACGATGCATACCATCGACACGGAGGCCACCTACCGGCCCCTGACGATCGCATTGAACGGGGGTAAATCCATCACCAACGACAAGCCCATGAGGTTCGTCAACCGGTATACCTGCACCAACGAGGGAAAACTGTACGTGCATTCATCGCTGAAGGCAGACAACGAAAAAGAGGAAGTGTGGTCTAAAAACGCGGCAATCGATGTTTACGACTTGTCCGGCAGGACCTACCAGGGCAGCTTTTACCTGCCTCGGCTGAATGGAGAAAAAATGAAACGGTTCCGGGTGGATCACGACAGGATCTTCGTAGGGTACGATGACTACACGGCGATCTATTCGCTTCCTAATCTTTGAGCGCGATGTTGAAATGGGTCCTCCCCGTCGGCTGCTTCACTTCATTTTTAAAGACATCGTAATAGATGAGTCCACCCAGGGACTTCTTCCCCCGGGAAATTTCCACGCGCTGAACGAAGCAAACCTTTTTCAGCCGGGAAGTAAAGGGGTCCTCGAGGTTGTGTCTACGCTGCAGGGGGGTAACGATTTCCACGTCCTGGTCCAGGATTATCTCCGGGGCTTGCGCAAAGCGGATACCCACGGGGAAGGCAAAGAGTCCGGGGATTTGCGGTCGGTCCGAAAGGTACCACCCTTCTCCCACTTTCGCCATCAAGCAGAGGTCGTAAATGCGTCCGAAGACGGGCTTGGCCGAACAAATCCATTGTAAGGAAGCCTGATCGGTCAGTGCCCGCTGAATGACCGGATCCCAAAAGATCAAGGTTCCCTGTTCTACCTTCTCCAGGGAATCCTTCATAATAAAATCATTGATCATGGATATCCATTTTCATAATAACGCTTACTTATGGAAAACAAACCATGTGCCGTTGTACGGCACCGTGCGTCGGGGCCGCGCGGCAGGGCAAGCAAATAACCCTGGACCGCATTGGTCCTGTACACAAACGAACAACGGAAGGTCTAAGGCTAGTAGGAAATAGCTAATGGGGGTAGAAACAAACCTAAGTAATAAATCTGAAAACGCAAAGCGAAAAGAAATCACATCTTTTTCACTTTTTCAATATAGAACGACTGATGACGATCCTTTGCACCTCGCTGGTCCCTTCATAAATCTGGGTGATTTTTGCGTCCCGCATCAGGCGCTCGACGTGGTATTCTTTGACGTATCCATAACCCCCGTGGACCTGTACGGCCTCGGTGGTTACCCACATCGCGGTCTCGGAAGCAAACACCTTGGCCATGGAACTGCTCAGGACATAGTCCATACCCTGATCCTTCTCCCAAGCCGCCTTATAAACGAGCAGGCGCGCGGCTTCTATCCTTGTAGCCATATCGGCCAGTTTGAAGGCGATAATCTGGTGGTTCATGATTTCGGTGCCGAATGCCTTCCGTTCCCTGGCATAGGCCAGCGACCGTTCGTAAGCGCCCGCGGCGATGCCCAGGGCCTGGGAAGCGATCCCGATACGTCCCCCTTCCAGGGTTTTCATAGCAAAGGTGAAGCCGGCTCCATTATCCCCAATTCTGTTTTCCTTAGGGACCCGAACGTCGGTAAAGGTAATGTTGCAGGTATCGCTGGCTCGGATGCCTAACTTGTTTTCCTTGGGCATCACCGTTACCCCGGGCCAGTCCCGTTCCACGATTAGCGTATTGATCCCCCGGCTCCCTTTGGAAGGATCGGTCTGCGCCATGACCAGATAAGTTGAGGCCGTTGAACCGTTCGTGATCCAGTTCTTCGTCCCGTTCAGCAGGTAATGGTCGCCCTTGTCCTCGGCCAGGGTCCGTTGGGAAGTGGCGTCACTCCCCGCTTCCGGTTCGCTCAGGAGGAAAGCTCCGTGGACGACACCCCTGGCCATGGGCTCCAGGTACTTGATTTTTTGAGCTTCCGTACCGAAACGGTCCAGCCCCCAGCACACCAGGCTGTTGTTGACGGACATGCATACGCTGACACTGGCGTCTATCTTTGAAATCTCTTCCATGGCCAGGACGTAGCTGATCGTGTCCAGGCCCGAGCCCCCGTAGCGGGGGTCGACCATCATACCCATAAAGCCCAGCTCCCCCAACTTGCGGATTTGCTCCTTGGGGAATTGTTGCTTTTCATCCCTTTCAATGACGCCGGGGAGGCATTCCTGCCGTGCAAAATCTCTGGCGGCCTTTTGGATCATCAAGTGCTCTTCGGACAATTCGAATAACATGCTGGGTGGTTTTGGGGCCCCAATTTAAGGGATTTTTCCGAACAACCGTTAGCCCGGTTCTTGCTGGCTGAGGCAATGAAAGCTGCCGAGCCCCCAGATCAAATCGGTCGAGTCGATCCCCACCACCTCTCGCGTCGGATAGCAATCCTGAATAATACGTAAAGCCTCTTCATCCGCCGTGCAGCGATAGGTAGGCACGATCACATAACGGTTGCAGATATAAAAATTAGCATACGATGCGGGTAAACGTTGACCCGAAAACCAAACAGGCGAAGGCATGGGCAGCTCGATAACGTTCAGGCCCATCCCCCGTAACTCCATCAGGTTGCGTTGCAGGGGAGCGTAATTCTCATCTTGTGGATTCCTTTCCACAACACTCAACACGGTATCCGCATTCACAAATCGTACCGTATCGTCGATGTGTCCGTCGGTATCGTCTCCCACGATCCCTTCGGACACCCATAGTACGCGGTCCATTCCATAATAATCCAGGAGATAGCGTTCCACACCTGCCTTATCCAGGTGAGGGTTCCGGTTTTCGTTGAGGAGGCAGCACGTCGAGGTCAGCACCGTTCCGGCACCGTTGAATTCCACCGATCCCCCTTCCATGATGATGCGGGGGTAGAAAACGGGAAGGTTCAGCGCTTTTCCCACCATGCTGGGTATCACATCATCCAGTTCGTAAGGGGGATACTTGTTTCCCCAGGCGTTGTAATCCCAGTCCACGATGGCTTTTCCTTTGGTAGGATTCCGATTGACAAGGAAGGCGGGGCCGTGGTCGCGGCACCAGGCGTCGTTGGTAGGGTGAAAATAAAAATGAACCCGACTCAAATCCGCTCCCGCGTGCGCTAAATGTGCCAACGCGGCGTCGCGCATTGCCGTGTCCCAAACGTTGATGCATACTTCTTCACTCATCGACAGGTATTTCACGAACTCCGCATAGCGCGGAAAGATGCTTTCGATCTTCCCCGGCCAGGAAGCCTCCTTGTGCGGCCAGCTGAGCCACGTCGCCCGATGCTGCGCGAATTCCGCGGGAAAATAATAGCCCAGCTCCCTGGGCGTCTGAGGTTGTTCCCGCCCCGGTTCTTCAATAGGGCCCTTGAGGTCCGCGGGTGTATTCTGCGGCGTGGATAAATCGAACACATTTTTCCCCGGAGGCACTACCGGTTTATACTGGATCATGGCCATACTCAGTCGATATAACGTTTGACGACGGGTTCGTAGGAATCGATACGACGGTCTCTGAGAAAGGGCCAGTGCGTACGGTACTTGTCCGTATCCTGCGTGTCGATGGTGACGACGGGGGTTTCCTCTTTGTCATGGGTCGCCTGAAACAGCACCCGTCCAAAGGGGTTCGACACGAAGGACCCTCCCCAAAAAGTCATAGCCCCGTCCTGTTCCTTCCCCACCCGGTTCACGCTCACCACATGCACCCCATTGGCCACGGAATGGCTGCGTTGGATGGTTTGCCAGGCATTGAACTGCTCATCGTTGGTGGCAGCGTCCTGGGACGAGGCCCAGCCTATGGCCGTGGGATAAAAGAGGATTTCGGCGCCCATGAGCGACGTGATCCTGGCGGCCTCGGGATACCATTGGTCCCAGCAAATCAGCACGCCGATCGTGGCGAAGCGCGTTTTGAATACCTTATACCCCAGGTCCCCCGGGGTGAAATAGAACTTCTCGAAATACGCCGGGTCGTCCGGGATATGCATCTTCCGGTACTTGCCCAGGAAACTACCGTCCGCGTCCAGGACGGCCGTGGTATTGTGATACAGGCCCTTGGCCCTTTGTTCGAACAAAGAGGCCACGATCACTACGCCCAACTCCCCGGCGACGCGGCCAAGCACCTCCGTCGAAGGCCCGGGAACCGGCTCCGCCAGCTTGAAATTATCGTAATCCTCCACGTCGCAAAAATAAAGCGAGGTGAAGAGTTCCTGCAGGCAAACGATCTGCGCACCCTTGCGCGCCGCATCGCGGACGGCCGCGACGGCTTTATCGAGGTTCGCTTGTTTGTCCGAGGTGCAGCTCATTTGCACCAGGCCTATCGATACTTTTGACATGTCATGTATCTTTTTGAACAAAGGCGTCGAAACTATCCACGCCCAGCATTTTTTCCGAAATAAATCCCTCCGCGTACTCCACCCCGATCATCTTCCCGAACATCTGTAATCTCCCCAGGACCGAATTCATGAACCCCGGCGTGGAAATGTAGGTTTGGGGCTCATTTTCCGTATACTCCTCCGAAAAGAACTGCGAAGAATAGGCCTTTAAGGCTTCGACCTTTTTCTCAATGACAGGACTGATATCGTACACAAAACTGGGATTATAGTACCTGTCCTGGATATAATGGAACACGTACTTCGGCCTCCAGGCCTCCTGCCCCGTTTCGATCTTCCGCAACCCGCTGAGGAAACACGACTCTGCGATCAGCCTTCCCGCCCTGCCATGGTCCGGGTGGCGGTCGGTCAGGGCGTTTCCCAGCACGATCTCGGGACGGTACTTCCGGATGGCCTGGATGAGCTGCCGCTGGTGTTGCTCGTCCACCTGGAAGAAGCCATCGGCCATCCCCAGGTTCTCCCTGACGTCCAAACCCAGGATTTTCGCCGCTTTTTGGGCTTCCTTCAGCCTCAGTTCCGGGGTGCCCCTGGTGCCCAGTTCGCCCCTGGTAAGGTCGACGACGCCGACCTTCTTGCCCTTGGCTTTTTCCATCATCAGCGTGCCGGAGGCGTGGAGCTCCACGTCGTCAGGGTGCACGGCAATGGCCAGTATGTCTAATTTCATGAACGTGCGCCTTGTTGCGGCGCGGCCGCAAAAATAACGAATTTATATCGCTTGGAGGCTACCGCCTCCCCAGCCTGGCTTCCAAATCATCCGCGCGGAAAAAGACCAGCTTTTTCCCCATCTTCTTTTCCGTCAGGTAGCCCAATTCGACCATTCCCAACAAGTCGGTTCTGGCCGTTTGATAAACGACGCCGAATTTGTTTTGGATTTCCTGGATCGTTAGACTTTTCAGATGATCCACCAGGACGTTTTTCAATATCTCCGCCTGCCGCTCATTTATATTTTCATTCTTGAAACTGTTGAGTACATCTTTTTTCTCTTTTATTTTTAGCTGAATGTATGCTTGTAGACTTTTTAACGCCAGGTCTAGCGCTTTAATGTTATAGTCAATAAAATACGTCAAATCGTTTTCATCGTATTCGGTATACAAGTACGCCCTGGCATATTGCGACGGCGCCTTCACTATAATCCTGGATATCGACATATATTCCACGAGCCAATATCCTTTGGAGATCAAATACCAATAAAAAATCGCCCTGGCCGTCCTGCCATTGCCATCCACAAAAGGGTGAATGTAACCGATCAGGAAGTGCAGAATGATACCTTTGATTATCGGATGAATGAAGGTATCCTCAGTTTCCGTATTGGCAAAAGAGCAAAAAGCATCCATTAATGTTTCCAAAAGCACATAATCGGGTGGAGTATAAAATACCTCGCCCGATTCATAGTCGACCACATTGATGCCATTTTTTGCCCGAAACCTGCCTACATCCGAGGGATCATCCAAGGTGCCCTTTGTAATGAGTGAATGGATTTCTAAAATTAGATCCTTAGAAATTTTTCGATCCTTAATTTCTAAAACCCTTTTAATGGTAACATAGTTGTTCAGGATCATTTTTTCGGAATGGGATGTTGGTTTTCTATTGCTCCGCAACATTTCCTTTGCGATTTCCCTTGTCGTTGCCGCTCCTTCCAATTGGCTGGAGGCTATGGCTTCCTCCATAATGGAGCTTATCAAATATCGATTTTTATCCTCTTCTGGAATCGTGTATCGTCCTTCAAGGATTCCTCCCATTTGCATGTCGAATCTATGTAACGATTGGTGTACATGGGATGGTAAATTATATTCAAATTCGAACTTGGCTTCAGGAGAAAAGACGATCTTACTCCGTGAACTTTTTCGGTTCCACTTTGTATATAACCAAAGCGTCTCGGGATCGACGGATAAAGATTTCGTTTTGTATTTAAACGAGTCCCAATAAGGATAATCCCGGTCAATTTTGATAAGCTCCTCATTTATTTTCAAGAATTCATTTCCATTTAGTAAACGGTCGATTTCCCGAATATTCAGAGGGCCGGTCGGTGGTAATTCAGGCATTTTCATTATCTACTAATTGCTGTAAAATTAGTAGTTTTTCGGTAAACCAAATAATTTTCCTACTAATTATAAACGAATTAGTAGATTTTAGTTTCTACATAACCAATTGAAAATCAATAAAAATAGGGAAAAGTTGGCCAAAATGGCCGGGAAAGACTACCGCTTGGTATACATCCGATTAATCTCCTGCACAACGGTTTCGATCCCCCGATCATCCCCCGCCGCATCATACGGCTGCTTGAGGTTGGACCCAAAGAAAAACGCGACCGTTTGATAGAGGCGGGCATTGAATCCGCCTTTGTATTCTTTGATGATCTCGTAACAGTTGTTCCCCGTCTGACGGTTAATCAGCTTCATCAGGATGCGCCCCTGGTAGACGGACAGTTGCTCCAGTTGGTTTCCGAATTGGGCGCGGAGTTCCTTTTCGCGGGACTTGATGTAGTTTTTGCGTTCCTTCTCATCCGAGATGAAGGCGAGGTGCGCATTGATGTCGTTGATGACCCGGCCCGCGGCCACGGCATAGGGGTAGGTGACGTAGACGGCATTGCGGAGGCGGTTCCAGCGCTCCATCATGCGGGCGTATTGCTGCGGGGTGCCGGCGAAGATATAGATGTCGGTGAGTTCGCGGTAGGGGATCGTATCGCCTTCCCAGAAAATTGCCCCGGTGAGGATAGTGTCGTTCTTACCCAGAATAATGGGCGCAGGCTTGGCGGTTTGGGCAAAAAGAGGGGACGCGCACAGAAGCAATCCTGCAATGAGGACGAGCCGGTACGGAACCACCCCTACCCTATTCCACAAACCACATACACCAGGGATGGAAAGGATGCTGTATTTTTGACTATAGACCATGCAGCAGTACTGTAAATATAAGAAAAACCGTACCGATTATTGATGGAAGATAATGCTAAAAGTAACCTCCTTTTCCGGCGTCATTTTTCTTAAGATTTTGTTATTTAACGGTTGCACGCACCCTCAGGCGAGCAGCCGGGAAGAATTACGTTATGAAAACAAGCTCGATACCCAATATGAGCGAAAAATCGACAGCGCGTACGCCCGGATGGGGCGGGACTGCGACAGCACCCTGGATGCCAGGTGGCGGGTCCTTTCGGATTCGATCCTCCAAAGTCATCATGTGGTGGATTCGCTCGTCAGCGATTCGCTGGACCGGATCCAACAATTCCGGGACCTCGTGGTCGCGGATTCCCTGGCGTGGGAGGACGAACACAAGCCGGTGGAGGACGAACACAAGCCGGTGGAGCCCAAGCCTCGGCCAAAGATTAAGCGCCGCCATCATAGCTCTTAGCCTGGTTGCCTGCGACCAGCCCCTGACCAGCGACCGCAAGCTCGCGGACATGGTAACACATGAGCAGAAGTATGCCTCTATCCTTCAAATCCTGAGGATGGATTGCGACTCCGCCAATAAAATAACCCTAACGTATCGGGAGGATTCCTTGCTGGAAGCACTGAAAAGGGCGCCGGAAGCGTTAAAAAGGCCGGCAGAGCCAACAATGCTAGCCAAGCCGCGCCCTGCGCACCACACTCATCCCCAACCCCACCACCATCACCACCGTTCCTAGCTTGAGCAAATTAATATAAGGGAATACGTAGGCCTTTACGGTCACAAAGTCCTGAATGGCATTGGATTCCCTAACTCCCAGGGTGATCCCCTGGGGCCCCGCGCCGGAGAAGCGCAGCATCAAACCGGCCGCCATGACGGTATCGGGGTAGTAGTGCAAGCGGTCGGAAGAAACCACTAGAGTGGGCCTGGCCTTGTACAGGGCGCTGTCCTTGGTATGGACGGTTATATCGGCCGTAAAGACGGAATCCGAAGGAAGAGCGGAAACGCCGGTCCGGGCAGAGCGAAGAATCCCGTTGAAAATCATCAGCCCCGAGGAATAAAACAACGTGTCCCCCGGCTTCAGGGAATGATCGCGGTACGTAGAGGTATCCTCGACCCGCGAACGACTCGGCAGCGAAGTCAGGTATACAAAAACATCGTGGGTCAGGTAATGCTTTGCGTCAGGGTTGGCGATGATGCCTTCTTCCTGCCCTTTCCCGGCGTTGATAAAGGCGTCAGGATACAACGTAAAATCTTCTGCAAAGCCCCGCGTAAACCGAAGCCGGAAGTAGTCCCGCGCGTCAAGCGGTCCCCCAAGGGAATCCCCCGTGTAGGTCACCCGGTAATCCTTCATTTTGAAGTCAACCCCCTTCAACAACGTAAGGTTTTCGAAAGGGTTTTCGGCCTTACCCCGCGCGTCCTTCAGACCCGGTACGAAGATGCCCGAGGTATTTTCCGATATAACCTTTTTCTCGGAAGTGGAAATCAATATGCCCAGCAGCATCATGCCGAAGCCCACGTGGGCCACGGAGGCGCCGGCATTCGCCAGGCGCCCGCGCAGGGCCACCCAGATGTACGCCGTGTTGGCGACGATGGCGTAGACCGCGGCAACCAGCGCCACGCAAATGGCGATGAGGAACCCTTCCCCGTAATGCAGGTAGTCGAAATGCCCGAAAATCAGCAGCAGCGCGGCAAGCACG
Source organism: uncultured Chitinophagaceae bacterium (assembly GCA_964544695.1). GTDB lineage: Bacteria > Bacteroidota > Bacteroidia > Chitinophagales > Chitinophagaceae > Dinghuibacter. The sequence continues at coordinate 6,008 of CAZJDB010000033.1, read as the reverse complement.
ACCGAGACGACCGACGGGATGCCTATCTTACCCCAGAAATAGGGCGCGGGAGTGGCTTTATATTTCAGGTATTGCGTAACGGCCATCAGCAAGGCGACCACGACGATGACGAGGATCATGACCTTGTTATAGGCATACGTGACGTCCTCGGGGGGAGCCGTCCGGCGACCGAATATCTTATCGTAGACCGGGATAGACGTGAATCCGATGATGTACAAAGCTGAAAGGAAAAGTAACAACGACCCCACGAACAACCAGAACTCGCGGCTTGCAATGGCTTCCTCCGTACGCACCGAAGGGACACAACGGTAGCGCGTAACAAACAATGCTATGGAAGGCACGACGAATGCGAACAGGAACACGAGCAGTTGCGTATTTAACCCCGAGTCCGTAAAGGCATGGACCGAGGTGTCTCCAAGAATCCCACTACGCGTAAGGAAAGTGGAATACAGGATCAACAAAAAGGTGAGAATTAAAAATGCAAATGTGATGCGCAGGGAGTGTCCCGTGTGCTTGTAGGCGAGCAGCGTATGGATCCCGCAGATCAGCACCAGCCAGGGCACCAGGGATGCGTTTTCCACCGGATCCCAGGCCCAGAACCCGCCGAAGGTCAGGGATTCGTACGCCCAGGCGGCGCCCATGATGACCCCCGTTCCCAGGATGGCGGCGCTGAAGAGGGCCCAGGGCAGCACGGGTTTGACCCAGCCGGAATAATCCCGCGACCACAAACCGGAAATGGCATACGCAAAGGGCACAATGGTCGAAGCAAAGCCCAGGAACAACACAGGCGGATGGATCACCATCCAGTAATTCTGCAACAAAGGATTTAGGCCCCGCCCGTCCTGCATGACGGGATAGGACATGTAATCGGGCCTCGAAAAGATGGGCGCGCCCGTTTCATATTGCCGCATCAGGATGAAGGGATTGGTCCCCACGTGGAGGTCGATATGGAAGAAGTAAATCCCCAGGATCATGGAGGCGAGGCACAACTGCGCAAAACTAATGACGGTCAGCACCGGGCTTTCCCATTTCCCCGCGGTATTCATCAGGACCAGGCCGAGCACACAGTTCCAGAAGGTCCACAACAGGAAGCTGCCCTCGGAGCTTTCCCAGAATCCCGCGACCACGTATCGCAACTGTGTCTCGTTGCTGGTGTGGTTCCAGGCATAAAAGTATTCGTAGTAGTGGTGTGTGAGGATGAAAAAAATGTTGCCGATCACCAGGAGTACGGCGACGATTTCGGTGAGGAAAGCGGCGCGGGCCAGGCGGCGCCAACTATCCGATTCGGCGGTGCCGCGGGTCGCCATGAAATAGGCGATCGTCGCCACCAGCGATGCGGCAAAGCTCAGGACCGCGCAAAAATGTCCCAGTTCTCCGGGAAACAAGTGTTCACCAATGAATTCCATGAGCCCCTCTATATTTTTGCGTTGAGCTTGCGCCCGACTTGTTGTTGATCGTCCTTGTACTTGGAGGGGCACTTCAGCAGGATGTCCTTGCAGTCGAACACATTGCCTTCCATACTGCCCTTGATCACGATGCGGTCCGTGGACTCCAGTTCGGCGGGTTTGGGATTATGGTAAATTACCTGGGTCTGGGATCCCAGGGAATCCACGACGAAGAAGCTAAGGTAATTGGGGTCTTTCAGGGGGTTGTACACAATGGGCCGCGTTTTGTCCAGGCGCGCGATGACGTGTACGAATTTTCCGGGCTTGCTGCGGGCCGATGCAATAGTGTCGTACGTGGACAGGTCCCCCGTCATGCTGATCAAAACGCCGATGGACACGGCGATCGCAATGAGCAGGATGATGTGTACTTTCTTCATGAGGGGCAAAGTTAGGGCAAAATGTTAACTTGGCCCCCCATGACAAACATCTTCGGACTGTCCTTTACCGAGGAGGATGCCCGCCTGATCATTCTCCCCGTACCCTGGGAGGTAACCGTCAGTTACGGTTCGGGAACGGCCAGGGCGGCGGACCGCATTTTACAGGCCTCCGTCCAAGTGGACCTGTACGATGCCGCGGGCGCCGGGATGTACATGCGGCCGGTGGATAATCAGCTCCTGATGCGCAGCGACTACCTGAGAAAGGAGGCCCAACGCTACCTGCAGACCGGGGATCCCCAGGCCCTCCTGGAGGTGAACGAAGGCAGCGCCCAACTCAATGCCTGGGTCTATGAACAAACGTCCGCCCTCCTGTCTAAGGATAAACTGGTGGTCCTCCTGGGTGGGGACCACAGCACGGGCCTGGGTTTCCTCCGGGCCCTGGGGGAGCGACACGGAAACTTCGGCATCCTCCAGATCGACGCGCATTGCGATTTGAGGGTGGCCTATACGCAATTCACGTATTCCCATGCCTCGGCTATATACAATGCGTTACAGGAATGCAATCAGCTAGAGCGGGTGGTTCAGGTCGGTATCCGGGATTTCAGCCCCGAGGAATGGAAATTTATTGAGAAAAGCAGAAGCCGTGTCATCCCTTTCCCCGATCCCGCACTCCGCGAACGCCGATTCAAAGGAGAAACCTGGGAAGTGATCTGCAACGGCATCGTGGACGTGCTGCCGCCCAAGGTCTTCCTGAGCTTCGATGTGGACGGCCTGGACCCGAAACTTTGCCCCGGTACAGGCACTCCCGTCCCGGGAGGTCTGGATTGGGAAGAGGTCCATTACCTTTGCCACAAAGTCCTCGACAGCGGAAGGACCCTGATCGGGTTCGACCTGATGGAGGTGGGACCGGGGGAATGGGACGCCAACGTGGGCGCCCGCCTGTTGTGGAAGCTGGGAAATCTCCTGATCCGATCAAATTCATGACCGTATGCAACCGTACAAAATAGCAGTGATGTTGCCCGATGTGGAGCGCAGGAAGAGGACCCTGGGGCCCTTGCATTTTTTTGCCGGCTGCGTATTCGCCTTTTACAGCGTGTCCCTCTTGAGGGGAACGCACACGGTGAGCGTGCCCTATTGGGCCATCGTCATCCTTACGGGGGTTTGGATCGCCTTGTTTGCCGTGATCGGCAAGCGGATGTTCCCCCAGGAAAAGGAATATGCGGCTACCAGCCGGAACTTGCGCTGGTTGGAATCTGTGCTTTTCCTACTACTGGCACTCTTCGTCTTTTGGCATCATACGGCCTATTTTCACGGGGTTGTCCTATTGTGTTGGTGCCTGGCCTTCGCCTTCATGGGATGGACCGAAAGGTCCCTGTTCGAACCCACCTTCGTGAACATCACCGAAAAGGGCATCGGCGTTCCGGGTATGGGTTCCATACGCTGGATTGCCTGGAACCAAATCTCCGGGGTTGCCCTGAGGCCCGACTTCTTCACGATTTACCTGCCTGGTAATCGGGATATGCAGTTCGAGGTCGTGCAGTTGATGCTAGATGCGGAAATCATGGAAATAAACGAATTTTGCTCTTCCATGTTGAAACAAAATACCCCCAGTTGAATGTCTCCGTACTTGTTGTATTCCGACGGAGACGGGAACATCTTCGAAGACCCCAGCCTCTATGCCGTGGGCAGGAGCGGATGGGATGCGTATCCCATTCCGGATGAGGACTGGATTCCCCTCCCTTCGGGTGGATCGCTTTACGAACTACCCGGCCGGCGTGGCATAGGCCTCGACGTCCGAACGGGGGAGATGCGCCTTTGCGAGCTGGGCTGGGCCGTGGCGGCCTTCATACCACCGGCCTATACGGGCCTTTTCCTGTCCGCTTACGAAACGTCCCCCGGGGCGCCCACCCTGCCCCTGTTCTGCTATACGGCCGCGGGCTGGCGTCCCGAAGGCTTCTTCGTACCAGCCACGCGGATCGAGGCTGATATTAGGCAGGAAAGCGCAGGTTTCGACGCAAACGGCGTTCGGCTCGGTGTAGAACGCCTGCTGACGGCGTACCCGCACAACCGGTTGGTGCGCCACCTGGGCGAAAACTGCGCCCTCACCTACCATTGTCCCGCCGCGCGTAACTTTTCGCTGGGGCGCTGGGAATGCCCCATCCCTACCTCTCCCGCTTGTAACGCCAATTGCATAGGCTGCATTTCCTTTCAACCCGAAAACGAAGGGATCACGTCGACCCAGGACAGGCTGACCTTCCGGCCCAGCGTCGAAGAGATCGTGGAGTTCACCGTTCCCCACCTGGAAACGGCGCCCTATCCCATCGTCAGCTTCGGCCAGGGGTGCGAAGGGGAGCCCCTGCTGATGTGGGAAACCATCCGGGACAGTATCCGCGAAATCCGCCGCCACACCTCCCGCGGCAGCATCAATATCAATACTAACGGTTCGCGGCCAGACGCCGTGCGCGCCCTCTGCGAAGCAGGGCTGAACAGCATCCGCGTGAGCACCAACTCCGCGCGGCCGGAGGTCTATATGCCCTACTACCGACCCAACAATTATACATTCGAGGACATCGTTGAGAGCCTGCGGGTGGTGCGCTCCTTCGGTGGTTGGACCTCCATCAACTACTTCGTCTTCCCGGGAATGACCGACAGCGTCGCGGAGTACGAAGCCCTGCGGCAGCTCATCAGGGACACCGATCTCTGCATGATCCAGTGGCGCAACTTCAACATCGACCCCGACTGGTACCTGGGGAAGATAGGCGTCACCGATACCGGGGAATGCCTGGGCATGGGACAGCTCCTGGAGCTGATCCGGGAAGAGTTTCCGGGTCTTCGCTTCGGATACTTCAATCCGCCGATGGAACGGATACGCGGGGATTACGCCCGCGATTTTGCTCATTAACATTTGGTTGTTATTGTATGTCAGGCAATTTTGCTTATTTTGTGACGATCCAATGTCTGTGCAATGACCGACCCTAAAGACTTTGCCCCCGGCGCGCCCGGAATGGACCCATATAGGGTAAAGACTGCCTTGCAGGGCATTGGTACTTCCTTCCATCATACTTCCCGCGTTTATTTCAGCCTGTCCAAGGGGATCGTCAGCGAAGTCGCTTATCCCGATGCCGCCAGTCCCGTCGTGCACGACCTGCAATGGATCGTTACCGACGGAAAGGATTTCTTTTCCGAAGAGCAGCGTCACACGGCCCACGAGGTGACGCCCCTGGAAGAGGGCATCCCGGCCTATCGCATCACGAACACGTGCCTCAGGGGAAAATACCGCATCGTCAAGGAAGTCATCACCGACCCCCTGAGGGATACCCTCCTTCAAAAGTCCCTGTTCACCCCGCACGGGGAAACGGACTACAACCTATACGTACTGTGGACCCCCTGCATCGGGGGGGATACCGCCTTCCATAACGCCCGGGTGAGCTCTTACAAAGGAATGCCCATCCTGGTCGCCCAGAAAAACAACCAAACCATTGTCCTGGCGTGTTCGCATCCGTGGCGCCGTAGCTCGGTGGGCTTTACCGGATTTTCGGACGCGTGGATGGACCTGGCCGCGCACCACCGTCTGACCCGGCAATATACCTGGGCCGAGAACGGCCGCGTCTCCCTGGTCGCCGAGATCGACCTGACATCGGAGCGCGAAATTACATTGGCCCTGGGAGTCGGTTCCTCTGAAAGGGAGGCCGCATCTAAAGCCTGGGCAGGCCTGCTGGAAGGCTTCGACGCTGCCCGGGACCGATACCTGGCGCCCTGGCGGAATTGGCAAAGGGCCTTGCCCAGCGTCGTGCCCGCCGGAGGCATCCTCATGAAAAACAGCGCCCTGGTGCTGCGCTGGCTGGAATCGAAGACCTTTCCGGGGGCCATCCTGTCCGAGGGGGGCGTACGCCCCAGGGACGTGGGTTCGGCCTTCGATGCCTATATGTCCCTGGAAGCCCGGGAAGACGCCCAGCGGCTCCTGGCTTTCCTCATGGAAGCCGAGGACCCCGGGGGGTACTGGTCCCAAATCCTGCGCACCGACGGCACGCCCGCGTCCTCATCGGTGGCCCTGGATCAGGTGGCGCGCGTCATCCTCATGGTGGACGCCTGCCGCAGGACCTTCCTGCTGAATCCCTCCAAAATGGGGCGGTACTGGCCGCTGGTGCTGAAGGCCGCTGCCTATCTCGTATCTACCGGCCCATTC
>CAZJDB010000032.1:0-7950 GCA_964544695.1 uncultured Chitinophagaceae bacterium | reverse complement strand
CAATTACTCATGACCTACAAACTGGCTTTCCCGTCCACCGCTTTTTTGATGCTTTGCGACTCGTGCATCACGAACGCAAACGAACCATTATCGACTTACGTACGGCCGCTCGAATCATCCGACAGTATCATCAGCCCCCTTTCAAACCCCCAAAACCCGTACGACAGCATCGGACAGGTCCATAACGCGGTCCTGGCTGACGTCATGCCAAACGTTTTCAGCGGGGCCCTCGCACCCAGTTGGACGGCCGAAGGCAATTATGGGGACTCGCTCCTGATCAACAGCTTTCATTTCTCGTCCACCTTCGTCGGTGCCTTCAATACGGCTTTCAACACGGCTTACGACTCCGCCATCTCCACGTACGACTTCCCCACCCTGGTCGATAGCCTGGAAAATGCGGGAGACCTGAGTCTAAGCATGCCGACCTTCCTGGATTCCCTGTACGACTACCTTACCGTGGCGGTCGCCGACTCGTTCCCCACCCCGTCGGTCTACAATACGTTTGCGAACCACGTCATCGAATTGGAGCACAAAATAAAGGAGAACCTTATGATTCAGCAATCGGATTCCGTTTCGGTATACGCCTGCACTTCCATCGCGCGCTACAGCACGGCCTACTGGATGAACATAGAGAATAGTGGCAACCCCCCGGGCTTTTTGAAGAAAGTTATTAAAGTGATATCTGCCGACCTGAACGGTGCCCTGGGCGGAGCCGGAACGGGCGCTTCGATAGCGACCCAAACACATAACAAACCTGTTGGCGCAGCGATTGCAGGGGGCATTATCGGAGGTGTACATGCTTCCATCAACTCGGGGGGGAAAAAGAATTAATCCTTATTCCGTTCGAAGACTTTTCACGGGGTTTGTGAGTGCCGCGCGGATAGCCTGGAAGCTGATCGTGGCCAGCGCGATCAGCACCGCGGCAACGCCGGCGCCCACGAATACCCATCCGCTGATGCTGATGCGGTAAGCATACCCCTGCAGCCAGTTGTGCATCGCCCACCACGCCACGGGGAAGGAAATCAAAGCCGACAAAAACACAAGCCGCAGGAAGTCCCCCGACAACAACGCCGCCAGCGACGCGGCGCTCGCCCCCAGCACCTTGCGGATGCCGATTTCCTTGGTCCGGCGTTCCGCCGTAAAGGAGGCTAACCCAAAGAGTCCCAGGCAGGAAATAAAAACAGCCAGGGCCGCAAAGAGGCGGGACAAGCGACTGATCAACGATTCCGCCCTGAACAATTCATCGAACTGCTGATCCACGAACTGATAAGTGAAGGGATACCCGGGGTTGTCCTTCTTGAAAACCGACTCCACGCGAGCCAGCACCTCTTCCGGCTGACTCTCCGCCTTCGTCCGAACAAACAGGTTTGAGGTATATTGGGGAAGGGCCTGGAATACCACGGGATCGCTTGTCCCATACATATCTCCGTACACATAATTGTCCACCACGGCCCTGACCGTGTAGGTCTCATGGACATTGTCGCTGGTGATGGTTTTACCCACCGCGCTGCCCTTACCCATCAGGTCGGCCAGCGACTTGGTGATGATCATCTGGGTCGAATCCAGATCGGCATTAGCATCGAAATCCCTGCCTTCGCGTATGTGGACGCCTATGGTTTTCAAAAACTCAGGGCTCACCTCCCGAACCGAGATGAGGGTATTCCGGGTCGGGTCCTTGCCTTGCCAGGAAAACCCGGACGTATTGTTGCCCGACTGGAACAGGGGCATATCCCCCAGGGCGGCATTTTCCACAAGTCCCGTATTCAGCAAATCCTGACGGATGACATTGAAGTGGGACCGAATATTCCCCACCAGGAATATTTGGATGAGGTGGTCCTTCCTGAGGCCCAGTTCGCGGTTCCGAACGTGTTGCACCTGCTGGTATATGAGAATGGTCGCGATGATCAGGGCGATGGAAATGGAAAACTGGAAAACCACCAGCCCCTTGCGCAGAAGGGAAGCCGCGCCGCCCTTTCGCTTTATGCCCTTGAAAACGAAAATTGGGTTGAAGCTCGACAGGTACAGGGAGGGGTAGCTGCCCGCCACGACCCCGCAGACCAGGGCGATGCCCACGAGGGCCCCCAGATGCAAGGGATCGAAGAGCCGCGCTGAAATTTGTCCCCCGATCAGGTCGTTGAAATAAGGCAGCAGCAAGGTGATCAGGACCGCGCCCAGGGCCGTCGAGAGGCTGGACAGGAACAGGGCTTCCCCCATGAACTGCGAAAGCAGGTTGCCCCTGAGGGCGCCCAGGACTTTACGCACCCCGACTTCGCGGGCCCTTTTTTCGCTGCGAGCCGTGGCCAGGTTCATGAAGTTGATGCACGCGATGAGCAGGACGATCCAGGCGACGGTCAGGAACATCTTCACGTATTCGATCTCCCCGCCCGCCTGCTTTCCGTCCTCGAAGTGGTTCCGCAAATGCCAGTCCGTGGGCGCAAAGAGAAAGCAGCTCATGGTATCGTTGGGCTGCGGAACGTAGGTATGGAGTTTCCGGTCGATGGCGGCCGCATCAGCCCCCGGAGCCAGCTGTACGTAGGTTTTGAGGCTATTGTGGTTCCAGGTCTTGAGGAAATCGTGCTGACGCAAAAAGACCTCGAAAGAACCCAGCCAGTCGAAGGTCACCGTGGACGTTTGAGGGAGGTCGGCGAAGACGCCCGATACGATATAGCTGTCCTTGTTATCCACCCGCAGGGTCTTCCCCACCACCCCCTTTTCGTCTCCGAAAAACTGTTGCGCCATGCGCTGGCTGATGATCACGTGATCCGGCTGGGTCAGTGCGGTCCCGGGATCCCCTTCCAGCAGGCGCAAGCCGAACATTTGTAAAATGGAGGGTTCGGCGAAATATCCGTTTTCATACAGCGATTTATCGTTCAGGCTGTAAAGCGAATTGGTCTCCCAGCTCAGGCGGCACTCGTCCTTTACGCCAGGCATCCCCGACTTTAGGGACGGCCCCAGGGGTCCAGGGGTCGCGTTATCCAGGAAGGTGTAAATTTTCCCGTCATACGTCTGGTTGAGGATCACCTGGTACAGTCGCGGGCCGAGGTGCTTATCGAAACCAAGTTCGTTTTCCGCCCAAAGGAAAATGAGGCCCGCGCAGGCGATGCCTGTGGCGAGGCCGAAGATGTTCAGGAAAGAATAGGTTCCGTTTTTCCGGAAGTGACGGAGGGTGATGGTGAAGAAGTTGCGCAGCATGCCCTTCAGGCGCTAAAACAATACCATCCATCCAAGCGGCTGAAAGTCAATAATTTATTTTTAAGAAAAGCATTGAAGCCGTCCGGTTTCGATACACCCGATGTCCGCTGGTCACGCCTTCACGGGTTCGACTTCGTAGATGGGACTGAAAAGGTATTCTTTTTCCGAAGGCACCTCCATGCACCGTATCCGCTTCCGCACCAGCCGGTCGCGACGGAAAACGCGTCCGTCCCGGGTCTTGAAGAGGGCCCCCACGGGCAGTTCCTCCACCAGGCAAAACCGCGAATCTTTGGGATCGTAGGCACGAAGCACGCGCATCAAATCGTCGTCCGCGCAACTGCTCGCGGCGGGATTATGGAGGGTCCTTTCGAGGGCCCGCCGGACATCGTCGGGAAAGACCTTATGTTCCAGGAACTGGGCCAGGAGCTGGCCGAAAATAGCTTTCCACTCCTTCCCATGCGCGGCCACCGAATGCCCGAAGCGGTCGAAGGTCAGCATGTGTGCCAGCTCGTGCAACAAAGTGATCAGGAATGCAAACTTGTTCAGGTTCCCGTTGACGCTGATGCGGTGGTGGCTGTCCCGCGTGGCGTTGCGGTAGTCCCCCAGGACCGAAGCCCTTTCCCGGGACACCGTAAGGTGGACCTTGTACTGGTTCAGGTACGCCGCGATATGTTCATAAGTCCCCTGGGGCAGGTAGGCGGCCAGCGCCTCCAGGGGTGCTTCAGTCCTGGACATTATTGTTTTACTTTTCCCGCGCGGATAAGGGTGGACACTTCCAGCCAGGAATATACCGCATAAAGGCATAACCAGACCAGGACTACCCCTCCCGTCAGGGCCTCCCGGTCGGTAAGGGCATAAACCAGGACGACTCCCGCCGACAGGAATAATTTCAGGAGCATCCCAATGTAAATGAAACGGAAAAAAGCGTAGGAATTACTGCTACGAACCCCCTTTAGCTCGAAATACATGGCCAGCAGGGTCACTCCAAACAGCCACGCATTCCCATACAGGATGGGCGCCGGACTGACATTCCATTTCAGGAGGAGGGACCTCCCGAAAATGGCCAGGAGGCACACCGCGATGAATACGATGGAGGCCGGCTTCACAAAGGCTTTCATGCCTGCAATATCCGTCATTTTCCTGTATCCCGGACCATCTTCACCAGAACCCCCACCAACAATAAAAGAGGGAGGAGCCATGTAGCGATCGGGGTGGACAGTTTGAGCCAGCCGTCTATCTTTATACCAAGGAAAACCCCCACGCCCAGTAACACTAGGAACTGGGCGGACATACCCGCGTATTGCAATAATGATTTTCGCCCGTCTTTGTCGTCCGGGGCTTTATTCTGCTTCGGCATATTCCGGTTCATCGACCGCTACTTCTACCATAGCCGACGCAGGAATGGTTGAGCTGACGCTTCCGGACATGTGGCAATTGCCATTGAAGCTGGCGGAGGGCTCGACCTGCAGCTTTCCGGTATGAAGGTCGCCATTGACGTGGGCCTTCCCGCGAATGTTCAGCAGGTCCTTTACCGTGACCTTGCCGTTGACCTTGCCGAGGATGTCTGCATGGATGCAGTGGATATCCCCTTCAACCAGCCCTTCGGCGCCGATAAATACCTTGTTGGTAGCGTGTACGTTTCCTTTCAGGGTACCGTCGATCCGGATGTCTCCGGAGCATTCGATGTCACCTTTGATGACGGTGCCGGCAGCGATGATGCTGGCGCCTACTTTCGCCGGGGCGGTGGTTTCCGGCAGGGAGTTGTTTTCTTTGGATTTGGATGTGAACATATATATGTTATTTAAAAAAAGCTTTGATTAGTCGTCCGATTTCTCCACCGAGGGCACTTTCAGCATCGTAGTGTCTGGTTTAACGGCCATGTCTCCCGTCAATACCTTACGGATGGATTCCAGGTATTGATCCTTCATTTGTGCTTCCCTTTCCAGGGAATCGGTCCTGTATTTCAATTGGATGTATTCACGGCGCTGGCTGGGACTCCCGTATCCGGGAAGATAATACTTTAAATTAGTAAAAGATACCAGCGCTACGGTTAGCCCGATCAACACAACAAAAATCGTGCTCAAAGCCACATATACGCTCATCCGGGTCAATTTAAAGGTGATGACCTCCTCGTACGTATCGTCATTCATCACCACCAGCCGGTACCGGTTTTGCAACCGCTTGAGCGCTTTATTACCATCAAAAAGCGACATAAACCCCCTCTTTACGCAATAAAAATAGGAAATTGCAGTTAAATCACGACTAACTAAGCGCGCAATGTCCTTGTTAACGACGGGTGGTTTCAGGACCGCCTGCCTTTTTTGTCTGCTGGCCCCCTCCCTTTCCGCCTTTTCCCAGGCGGGTTACGACATTGACCTGAAGAAACCGGCCCCTTTCGAAAGCAAGGTCCTCGCCTCCGAAAAAAGCACCACGACCAAAAACACTTACCTGCGTCGCTTCGTACAATCAACGGTAACCCACTACAATTATTATTTCAACGCCAATCAAAAATTATTACAGGTCATCGCCCAGGCGCGCGCCAGCCACAAAGACGACCTGACGTCCCTGCTGTCCTTTTACGGCTATTCCGTCCAGGAGACCAAGAGCCAAAAGCAGCAACTGGACTCGGTTATCTACAAATGCACCGCGGGCATCGTGCTGCACGATCTGCGCAATGGCTGGATCGACAACCTCTACCTGCTGATCGGGAAAGCCTTCTTTTTCGAAACGAAGTTCGATTCGGCGGACCGCATGCTGGAATTCCTGAACTATCACTTTTACGTCCATGAGGAGGGCGACTATCATATCGCGATAGGCACCAATACCCAGGCCCAGGACGGGCTGGTCAGCATCGTTACCCCCGAAAACAACTCCATAGGCCACCGCGCCTTCAACCGCCCGCCCAGCCGCAACGACGGCCTGATCTTTCAGGTCCGGAGCTACACCGAACAGGGTAAATTCGCCCAGGCCTATGGTTTGATCAGCCTCCTGAAGACCGATCCCCTTTTCCCCGACCGCCTGGAAGCCCCCCTGGCCGAGCAGGAGGCCTATTGGTATTTCGCCCAGGAACGCTGGGACAGCGCCGCGGCTTACCTCGAAGATGCCCTGCCCGCCTCCATCGACGACGCGGACCGGGCGCGGCGGGAATACCTCCTGGCCCAACTGGAAGAGCGCTGCCACCACCCCGAAGCGGCCATTGCCTGGTACGACAAGGTCATCACGCACAGCACCGACCCCCGCCTGGATATCTATGCCCGCCTTTACCGTGCACTCCTGGCCCAGGGCACGTCCAAGGATGCCATCCCCCAGACGATCGCCGCTTTGATGAGGCTTGCAGGAAAGGACCGCTTTGCACCTTTCCGCGATATCCTCTATCTCTCGGCGGCCCGCCTGACCCTGCAGGAACCGGATACGACGGGGACTTATCACTTCCTGACCATGAGTGTCCGCGCCGGGGGAAAAGGGGACATTAAGAACAAGGCCAACCTCATGATGAGCGAACTGGGCCTGGCCCAGCACAACTATAAAATCGTCGCCGTGGCTTACGACAGCCTCCAGCTGAACGACCCCGCCCTGAAGGACAGCGTCGCCTTCCTCATGAAGGACCGGGCCCGGTACGACAAGGCCCTCGTCCACATCCTGGCCGTGGAAAGGGAAGACAGCCTGCAGCGCGTCGCGGCTCTGGACTCCGCGGCGAGGTATGCTTTCGTGCACGACATCCTGAAGAAACTCCTGAAAGCCCAGGGCCTCAAGGAAGAAGCCGGGGCCTATGGTGGCTACAACGCCTCCCGCGACTCCAACAACAGCAACCTCTTTGGCACGGGGACGGGGGAATGGTATTTCTATAACCAGTCCGTCCGGGCCCAGGGTGAACAGGATTTCGAGGCCAAGTGGGGGAACCGGCCCAACGCCGACAACTGGAGGAGACAAAGCGCCCTAAACGCCTCGGTGAGCACGAATACCATAAGAGGCATTACGCCTGAGGAAGGAGGGAAAAAGGGTATCATCGATAAACCCCAAGTACTCACCATGGCCGCCCTCATGGCCAACCTACCCCTGACCCAAAAGAAACTGGATATATCCAACGACACCATTGCCGCCCACCTCTACCAGTTGGGTCTTCTCTATAGAAACGAAATCGGGGACAACGAGGCCGCCGTCGCCGTACTGGAAAGGGTATTCAACCGCTACCCCACCTATCAGCCCGAGTCCACCATCTTCAGCCTGTACCTCTGCTGGCATCGCCTGGGCGATGAGACCAGGGCCAAATATTACCTCGACCTGCTGCACAAGCGCTACCCCAAGAGCACCTATCAGGTTTCACAGCCGGTAGCCGCCCCCAAGGACACCCTCGCCGAAGCCGCCACGGAAAAGTATATGGATGTATACAACCAATTCATCGCCGGGAACTACGATACCGCCTTGATGCTGAAGCAACAACTCGATTCCCAGTTTGGAAAGAAATACTGGACGCCCCAGCTCATGTACGTCCAGGCCGTCTACTACGCCCACGAACGCCAGGATTCCCTGGCCATCCTAAACCTGAACGCGCTCATCAGCCAGTTCCCCAAGGACCCCATGGTCCCCAAAGCCCGAAAACTCTCGGACGTCATCCACCGCCGTCCCATGATCGAGACCTACCTGACCAACCTGAAAATCACCCGGGACAAGATCGACTCCGTGCAGGTCGACACCGGCGCCGCGGCAGGGACGCAGCCCCCCCTCCTCACGGGCCCCCCCGACCTGCGTCGCCAACGG
>CAZJDB010000031.1:0-18696 GCA_964544695.1 uncultured Chitinophagaceae bacterium | reverse complement strand
TTATTGAAAAAGAGCAACTAGTGTAAATAATTAGAGAGCAACCTAGGCCGCTCTCTAAGCAGGCTGGCTTATAGCCGCCTAAAGGACAAAACTAAAAAAATATTTCAACACGGACTTGGTTCGTAACACAGAATCTTTTTTAGGAGTAGAACCCTCAGAACGAATACCGGACACCCAATTGTATGCTCCAGCGCGACTGATAGTCAGCGTAAGACCACGGTTTGTTCGTCTCCGGATCGAGCCCGTATTGCGGACTATACGTGAAATAAGGTTTCATCTGCCCATTCGGCTGCACCACGAAATGATCTACGTTCAGGGGCTGCGCTTCCTGGAAACCAAGGTAGTAGGCGCGGCCCCATTTATTGTTCAGCAAATGGCTGACGTTCATCATATCCGCCGTGATGGTCAATACATGGTGTTTGTACAGGGCCACGGATTCGGCCAGCTTCAGATCGAAATGGTTTTCCCAGGGCGTCCTGTCCCCATTGACCGCGGTGTTCTGCCCAATATGCTTGCGCAGGTATTTGTCGGAGTTCTCGTATGTCTGGAAAGCCTTGAACTGCTGACCGGCCGACAGGCCTCCGCTGGGCGTGAACTGGCTGGAATCAGACGGCAAATACATAATATCCGCGCCACTGGTGGCGGTGCTGGCATAGAAGTTGGTGCCAGGCGCCGGATTCGGGGCGCCGGGGGAGGAACCGGCATCTCCCAGGAGATCGCCGTAATAGACATAAGAAAAGACCTGGCCCGACTGCCCGTTATACACCAGGCCGATGGTCGTGGAGAACCTGCCGTAGGTCAACCGCTTGGCGACATAACCAATCACCCTGGAGCCGAGGTCGAAGTTGTTCCGGGTCAGGTCGAGGTGATTCAGGCCGTTAATGGTATAGGCGTAGACATAATTGGAATACGCAATATCGGATGTGCCGTTGAGGGTCGCGTAGGAATGTCCCAGGGAATAAGCGATACTGCCCGTCCAGCCGTTAGTATAGGGATGGGTGACAGAAGCCGTGAGGCTATACCCATAACCCTGGTGGGTATTACCCAGCGAAATGACGTTGGAAAAATTAGGATTGATCACCTGCCCATAGAAAGGCCGGGTCGTATTGCCTACGATGACCGTGGTGGTGGACGGGGCCAGGTTCAGGTCGTGGTACAAGACATCTTGTATCGTCTTGGTGTAGATGGCTTCTACCGTGCCTACGAAGCCCATGGGCAGGCGTTGATCGACGGCCAGGTTGCCCCGGAGGGTCCTGGGAAATTTGAAGTTCGGATCGGTTGTATTGATGACCACGGTTCCCTGCGCAGGGGGCTGGTATGGATTGACGGGATTGAAATGCACATTGTCGGCTTGTACTTGCGAAGAGTACAAGGTACCGGTCACCGTACCGACGCCCGTATTGCTGTACTGGTTGGAAACCCACACGAATGGTGCACGACCGGTAAAGAGCCCTGCCCCACCCCTGAGCTGCGTCCTGCGGTTATGCTTTACATCCCAGTTGAAGCCTACCCTGGGAGACAATTCAACCGTTGTCTTGGGAATCTTATTAGTGGCCACGTTGTTGTCGATAGCAATATCGGAAGTGTTGAACGTGGTATTGTTAGCGGGGGCACCCAGGAATACGGGGATGTCGGCGCGTATTCCATAGGTCACGTGAAAATAGGTGGCTACGGCAACGGCATCCTGCGCATAGAGGGAGAACTGGTCGGCATGTACATTGGCGAGTGGCCTGGGATTCTTGGGATCGGTTGAATACGTCGTGTAGTAACTGTTGGCGTAAGTCGTGGCCCCGCCGGAGGCGTCGGTATAAAAATCGGAGAGGCTGTTATAGGTATAACTTCCGGCCAACCCTGGCAGGAACAGGTTTTTGGAATTGTAGAAGGAGTTATCGGTACCCAGGGTGATCGTATGCTTGCGGACATACATATTGAGGTTGTCCGTAAGGGTGTAATTATTCTGAGCTAACGAGTTGGCCTGTGAATACGTGTCGGTCCCAAAAGCATAGTTGGCCCCGTTGTCGTAAATGCTGACGGTAGGGAATAACGTCCCGGGGGTTTCACGGTAGTCCCGGATGAAGTTGATGGTGGTCCTCAGGACGTTGGACATTTTGCTCGATATATTCGAGTTCAATTCCACCACGGTGGAGTTGGTGGTGGATTTGAAGGTATACCCGTTATTATAAAACGAGGCAGAGTTGTAGCTGTCACCCCCGAAGTTGTAATTGGTACCCATGACGAGGCTATGGCGTATGGTGAGCTTGTTCTTCTGATCGATGTTCCAGTCTATACGCGCAAAGAAAGCATCCGATTTTTTTTCCGCATTGAAACCATTGTAGGGTCCGGGGTTATAGGACCAGGCGGGATGCAGGGCCTTATCTTCCAGGAAGCTGGCGATGCTGTCCATGGTGGTGGTTCGGATCGACGAGGTGGGCGAACCAGGCAAATAAGATTGAGGCTGGGTTTTTCGTTCCCCCTCATAGTCAGCGAAGAAGAACAGTTTATTTTTGACGAAAGCGCCGCCCAGGCGTGCCCCGAAATTGAGATCGCTGAAGTCGCTGTAAGGTGTATTGGTAATCACTTGTTTGCCGACCAGGCTTTGATTTTGATCGAACCCGAAGACCGAACCATGGAGTTCGTTGGTCCCTGAGCGGGTGACCGCATTCACCCCACCGCCGGTAAAACCGCTGAGGGTGACGTCATAAGGCGCCAGGACGACCTGCACCTGCTCGATGGCATCGAAGGGTATCGGGTTCAGCGAAGCCTGTCCGCCATTAGTGCCGCTGCTGGTCAGGCCGAAAACGTCCGTGGCGTTGGCCCCGTCGATGCTGAATTGGTTGTAACGGTTGTTCTGCCCGGCAAAGGAAACGCCCTGGGTGCTGCCATCATACGTACTTCGGTAGCTCTGGGCCTGGGGCACCAGGCGCGTGAAGTCGTCGATGTTCCGGATAATCGTGGGAAGCATCGTCAATTGGGCCTGGGAAATATTAGTGGAAGGTCCCTGGTGTTCCGGACTGATCAATGCATTCTTCTGGTCCGCGTTGACGACGACGTCGCCCAGATTTTGGGAGTTGCTTTCCAGGACGGCCTGTAGTTCGAGGGGTGTTCCCAATTGCAGGTTGATATTGTCATATACCCTGGTGGCATGGCTGACGTAGGAAATTTTGATTTGATAAGGGCCGCCGACGCGCATGTTGTAGATGTTGAACCGCCCGTCCGGCAAACTCGTACTGGAATAGGTCGATCCCGATGGCAGGTGGACGGCGACGATCGTCGCTCCGGCCAAAGGTTCGTTTTTGGAATTCGTAACGGATCCGGAAATGTTGCAAGTCGTGATTTGGGCATGCGCTCCGATGGTAACACACGATGCGAAGAATAACATGCAAAGTAGGTGTCTCATGTTAGTGTTGGTTAATGCGCAAAATTAAAAACCCATTCCTCGCGTGGGTATTAATTAATTGTTAGGATAACCTTTCTTCAGAATCATCAGAATCATTCTGATACGCATACTAACGTTTCAATTACCTTTGATTGCATGCGACCTACATCCCTTTGGCTGCTCCTGGTTCTGGCCCCGTGGCCCTGTCGATCCCAGACCCCCGGTCCTCGCCCCGACAGCACCTATCTGGTGCCCAGCAACCAATTGATCAGCCCGGCGGGAACACAGATTTACCTGCCGGGAGGACGTCCCGTGGGATTGGTAACCCTCGACAACGGTTACCTCCTGATTAAGGATATCCGTTCATTGGATCTCGTAAACCTGAACGACCGGAAGGTCCAAACCCTGCCCTATCCTCAGGGAGGCGCTTCTTTCAATGGCCTTTGTCTGAGCCCGGACGGACAAACGGTTTACCTGACCCTTGCGGAGGATAGAGTCCTGGTCGCACATATCGCCGGCAAACAGGAAATCGGTTGGGGTTCCCCTATTGTTCTGCCAAAGCCGCTCATCGGGGGGGATCCGGCTCCGGGAGGGCTCGCGGTTACGCCTTCCGGTGACCGCCTTCTGGTTACCCTTAGCCGTAATAATACCCTCGCTTCTGTAAATTTAAGAGACAGCGCCATTACCGAAATTCCGGTCGGTAACGTTCCGTTCGGTGTTATTATCTTATCAGAAAGCAAGGCATATGTCAGCAATTGGGGCGGCCGGCAACCTTTATCCGGAGAAGCCACGTACAATTCCTCGGGAACGCCAATTCTGGTGAATCCGACTAATGGGGTAGCATCCAGCGGTTCCCTATCCGTGATCGACTTACACAGCGGGAAAGTCATTAAGGAAATCACCGTTGGTCTCCATCCTTCTTCCATGGCACTAAGCCCCGATCGTGCGGTGCTTTACGTGGCTTGTGCCAACAGCGATGAGGTCAGTGTGATCAATACCGGGGCGGATACCCTTATAACGGAAATACCCGTCCGCCGGGAATCGGACACCCTGTTTGGTAGGGCTCCGAATGCCCTTTGTGTTTCGCCCGATGGTAAACGATTATATGTTGCCGATGGCACTGAAAATGCCCTGTGTGTCCTCGAAGCCCAGCCCCCCTACTCCATCCTGGGTCGTATCCCTACGGGTTGGTACCCTGGTTCCGTGGCTTGCAATGCTCAGGGCGATACATTGTACGTAGCCAATATCAAGGGCGTGGGGTCCCGATATAAAAGGCCCGGAAGGAAAGGATTGGGTACCCATGATTACCTGGGTAGCCTTTCGATCATACCTACCCCAACGGCAACCGCCCTGGACGCAGACACCAAAGAAGTCGAACGAAACAATGGGATAGACCCGGGGGCTCGGGCGACCAGCCATTTCAAGCACATCGTCTACATCATCAAGGAGAACAGGGTCTACGACCAGGTTCTGGGTGACCTTCCCCAGGGGAATGGGGACACAAGCCTGGTACTTTTCGGACGCACCGTGACCCCCAATCACCACAAACTCGCCGAAGAATTCGTGCTCCTGGATAATTTTTATACCAGCGGCGTCCTAAGTGCGGATGGCCATCAATGGACCGACGAAGCTTATGCGACGGATTACCTGGAAAAATCATTCGGAGGATTCGCGCGCAGCTACCCCTTCGATGGAGACGACCCCATGGCCTATGCTCCATCAGGGTTTATTTGGGACAATGTCCTGAAACATGGTCTTAGTTTCCGCGATTACGGCGAATTTGTAAAAGCCACCGTGACACCGCCGAATAGCACCTTTACTGAAATTTACAGGCAATACAAGACAGGCAGGATCAAGATCAGCGGCAGCCCCAATATCGCCACGATCGGACCCTATCTTTGTCCCCGCTATATCGGCTTCCCCAACGTCGTACCCGATGCCTACCGGGCTGACGTCTTTATCGACGAGCTCCACCACTTTGAAGCCGTCGACTCTTTCCCTAATTTCGTCGTCATGCTCCTCCCATGCGATCATACCTCGGGCACCACCCCGGGGATGCCCACCACACGAGCTGCCCTGGCCGACAACGACCTGGCCCTGGGGAGGATCGTCGAAGCCCTCAGCCACAGCCAATTTTGGCCCGAGACCTGCATTTTCGTCACCGAGGACGACTCCCAGGATGGACTCGACCACGTGGACGGCCACCGCACGATCGGATTCGTCATCAGCCCCTACACAAGACGCCATACCGTAGTCTCGACCTATTTTTCCCAAGTCAGCATGGTCCGGACCATGGAAAGCATCCTGGGCCTGCCCCCCATGAATCGCCTGGACGCGGCCTCGGGAGATATGTCGGCTTGTTTCACGGAAACAAGGGACCTCACGCCTTATGTCGCCGATTCGAACAATATTCCCCTGGATCAATTGAATCCGCCACTTCAGGCGCTGAAAGGCAAGCCCCTCTATTGGGCGAGACAATCGATGAAACAAGACCTGAGCGACGTCGACAAGGTCGACGAAAAGGTCTTCAACCGCATCATTTGGTATTCGGTAAAAGGTTATAATACTCCATACAATGAGAAAAACTAAAGTGGGTGTAGTACAAGCGACACCCGCCCTTTTCGATAAACCAAAAACGATCGATATTGTTTGCCACTGGATCGAAAGGGCCGCCAAAGAAGGTTGTGAACTCCTCCTCTGGGAAAACAGCGTGGACCTATCCACAGATGATCTCAAAAAAATCCAAAGTACCATCAAGGCGAACGGCCTGAAAGTAGCCCTGGGCGTCACCGAAAGACACAAGTCCCTAATGTGCGGCCTGGTTTATTTCAACAACGACGGAACTATAATAGGCGTTCATCGAAAAATAAAACCTACCGGCCTTGAGCGCTTCATTTGGGGCGAAAGTGACGGATCGACCCTGCAAACGTTCAGCACGGATCTCGGCGTTATCGGAGGCCTGATCTGCTGGGAAAACTACATGCCCCTCGCCCCCACCGCCGACGCAAGACCCAGCTGGCAGGCTACCATGCAACACATCGCCCTGGAGGGCCGGTATTATCTCTGATATCTTCCATTTCTCCGTGAGCGATCAACCCGAAACCCTTACAATCAGCTGACAATTGGGAATTGACCCGTGAGGATTTTAACCGTGTCTTTCGAATTCCCTCGCCACCACCCACCCAAGCACCTCTATGACAACCAACGCCGTCAAAGCATCCAATACATTGCCGAAACCTGGAATCCATCCCACCAATACCTCCGACACGCCCCGCCCGATCATGGTGGCGGTTGTCCCCACGATCAGCGCAGTCCGGTAAGAATGGCGCAAGCGCATTCCGAATGTATTCCCCAATAAAACGACCATGATGATTTCCAGGGGGACCAATACGACGTTGTCGCTGGTAGGCAACTGGGCAAGCCCTCCGGCCACAAGGGCGCCGATGGTGGCAGCCCCGTGAATGATCCTTCGGGCATTGCGTTTTTGGATTGGGGTCACCAGGGGAATATAGTAACAAGTTTTGAGAATCAGAAATTCATCCGGTAAGCATACAAATAATGATCATACATGGCAATAAGCGTCTTCCCATAAACCGCAAAATTTTTGGTTTTTATGTGGTTTAAATCGGGAAGATAAAAGCTGAAGTGATAGCTGCCGTCTTTAAATGAATAGACATCGATGACGGACCACTGATCAAACGATTCCTGATCTTCATTATTGGCGCGTAATCCAGACCGGACAAATATCCAATCCTTATTCACGCTACAATCTTTATTCACCAGCAATGGAGGATGAGCCAGGGTAAGACTTTTAGTAGAAGCAATATAGGTGGGATTAATATAGGCGTGACTTATCGTATCGATGGTATGGGATTCATACACGACATTAAGGTTAGAATCCAGTCGAACGATTTCGTTTCTGTAGAAATAAATATAGACGATAGACTTGGATACCGGTTCGTATCGTAACAAGCCATCTGTGGAAAAGATGCCGTCTCCCTGTTTTTTCAAAGGGTATATGGCCTTAATGGAATCGCTGGGTACTGAGACCTTTTCCAGGACGTTCTGACCGGAGGCATTGTAATAAGACCTGACTACAAAGGTGGATGGAGAAAGGGGAATGCCAAAGCTGAAAGGGGGGCTTTTGTAAATATGAGAAAGGTTTAACCCCCACAGGCTGCCTGTAATGATCGTCGAGATTTCTCCTTCCATTAAGTAGACGGATAAGGAATCAACAGCCAACATATTATAACCGGGGAACACGGGGGGGCTGCCTGAAATGTGGAGTTTTACCTGCTGGATGTCCTTTAAAGCTGAATCGGCGGCCAGCAGCATGTATGGCGCCGATGAGTTGCCCAGATATATTTTCCCTTCGGCGTATCCGGCCAGGTAATAAGAGTTGTATTTGATATCCTGAATCTTTAACGGGAGTGCCAGGTGGGAGGGAAACAACCGGATAAATCCATTTTTCCGCCTGTTTATTTTGAAGGAAAGCAGGTCAAGGGCCACCACCGCCGAAATGCTGAATACGAGACAAATAAAAAGAGAGATTACTTTCGATTTCATATCTCACCGGATTTGGGTAAAGTTGGCGGAAGGGACTCCGCCAACTTTTTTTGAACAACTACTAGGGCATATAATATGGCGTCGTGCAATTCATATCCTGGTAAAAGGTGTACGTAGTACCTAAAATTACCATGGTACACAGGTGTGGGTCGCTTAATGTGCAATAAGTAGGCTTGTCCTTTATTGAACAACCGAGTGTACAATATGCCCCGGGCATTTTTGAATGGCGGGCTTTAGTAGTAAAGGCTCCCAGAATGGCTACACAAAAGACCGCCGCGAATAGAATGATCGTTTTTTTCATAAATTCAATAATTTGATTATGGATTGTAAACGATTGCTTGGGAGCAGGGTTTTGTAATTAAATAATAGGTAACGCCTGAAATCGTGCATACGGTTGATCCTGCAATACCGCATGCCTGAGGCAACTCTGTCCTGACACAGCTACCGTCTTCAACTATCGTGGCCATCGGTAACCTGGCGGAGTGAAATTTCGTCGTAAAGGCGCCTAGAACGGCCACCGAAAAAACTGCGGCGAAAAGTATGAAAGTCTTTCTCATAGTTTGCTGCTTTTTGAGGCAAAAGCAATAACCTTTGATTGGTTAGGAAATAAAAGAATAGCGATGACAGCGGGAATAATGAAAAAAATATTGAAAACGAGGTGCTGGCCCCAGGTCATATTTTGCAGGATGCCTCCGCAGGAACAGGGAATGTATTCGCTGAAATGAAGGATCATGATGATATACGTGGTAAACATAACCATCAGGCAAAAGGAGGCGTAAAGTCCTACCCTCCGGCTCAGGGGGACGGCCAGTAGCAGGGACACGGCAATTTCCAGAAGGGGGACGAATACGGCAAAAGCACCGGCATAGGCAGTCAACAGGGGGGATTTCCCAAGTTGAACCCGGAATTCCTGAAAATTAATCACTTTGCTGACGGAGGCATAGACGAAAAGGAGGGCGTAGAGGCTGGCAATCAATTCAATAATCGTTCCTCTCTTCATATGTGAAGTTTGAAGTAAGCTATGTACTTCAAATTATCAAGAAGGAGATATTATATATTCGCAGCCTTTGGACAATAACTGCGGCGATTTACGAATAAATGCCCGCTCAGAACTTTCTCCTCGACAAATTGAACCCCAGCCGGAACAGGAACCCCGACACATAGACATTCTGCCCCTTGGCAATCGAAGTCAGCGCCCGCTGATAAGAAATGTCCACATTAAGGTTGGCAAGGTAAAAGCAAAATCCCCCCACAAACCCCGCATAGGACTTCTCCAAAGCAGGATCCGTATCCACGGACGTCTTTCCGTTGACATTGTGGAATCCTTCCGTCAGGTAACAGATCTGGGGACCTGCGTAAATGAAGATGGCATCGGAATAAGGAATGCCCCCTGCAGTCCATCCGCCCGAAGTCGTCGTGGTGGTGGCAAAAACATTATAGTAATAACTGTGATCGTAAACAGTGTATTGCGTATTTGAAGTCGGCGCGATGTAGTGCGGCACGGTCACCTTATTCTTGAAGGAAAGACAGTATTCGAATAACAGGGGAACATTCGCATAGTTCAGGGTAAGCGATTCATACCCGTTCCCCGAGCCACCATTATTGGTGGTGAACCAATCCCATACCAGTTTGGTCTTGATCCCGAAATCAGGCCCTACACGACCCTGTGCCTTAGTACGATGCAACCATTCAAAGTAGATATCCCCCGTATAAGCCGTCTGGGAATGTAGTTGGGAGGCGATCAAGGGATTGGATTTAGGGTCCAGGGGAGTCACTCCCGTCCCGCCCCACCAGGCGCCGACATCAAGACCGGAGTTGAATCTCCAATTTTTGGGTTGAATGCGAACAGAGTCGAGGTGTTGCGCGGATGCAAAGACCGGGATGAACAGCAGGGAGAGCAGGATTGTTTTCATAACAGAGGTTGGCATCAAAATTACCCGCTGGAAAACCAATCCGCAATACCGGGAACCCGGTATATTGACCTACCGAAAACCCGGTAGACAGTGGAAGGAAGTATCCAGCGATTCAAACTTCTCCCAGACCGGTCCTGAAAAAGGCTGGGGCGAAAGGTTGGCCAACAGGGCCGTATGACCGCCGCAATGAATCAAATGCAACCGATAATTCAACAAGATAGGTTTACGCCCCATATAGTCGAAAAACCCAACGGTCCCGCGCAATGCAGAATCAATCGTCACAGAAGTCGGAGATACCGAAGAATAAGGAATCGCCCTGCGCTGAATATTACTCCGCACCAACCCGTCGTAATAAGTAAACAAGTCCGCTCGCAGCGAAGCCGTATCGAAAGCAACCGAACCGTCCAGCCACCAAAGGAAAGCGTAAGACCAATACTCCGCGCTATCCACGTCCCCCCACCCGGGTGAAAAATAGGCGTTCTCCGTCCCCGAATACGCAAGAGAAGGAGCAAACGAAATAGGAAAGGGAATATGTTCCGTGGACCAGCCCGCAGGCAGCACTACAGAAAACGCCGAACGCGGGGAAGGAGCCGAGCACGAAACCAAAAAGAATAGCACTAAAAGGTATCTCATTCTGTCCGCAAACTTACGATAGGATTCGCCAATGCCGCCTTGATAGCCTGAAAACTAATAGTAGCCAGGGCTATAAAGAGCGCCAGCGCCCCCGAAACCACAAACACCCAGAAACTAATGGTAATCCGGAAAGCAAAATCCTGCAGCCAGTCGTGCATGATCCACCAGGCCGCCGGAATGGCCAGGAAGAAAGCAATCCCCACAAGCCACAGGAAATCCTTGGACAGCAACCGCCACAGTTGAAAATTGGAAGCCCCAAGCACCTTCCGGACGCCTATTTCCTTGGTGCGCTGGAGGATATTATACGCCGAAAGACCTATCAGAC
This sequence comes from uncultured Chitinophagaceae bacterium, assembly GCA_964544695.1. Lineage (GTDB taxonomy): Bacteria > Bacteroidota > Bacteroidia > Chitinophagales > Chitinophagaceae > Dinghuibacter. The sequence goes on along the minus strand of CAZJDB010000031.1, from coordinate 7,883 downwards.
CCAGGCAGGCAATGAAAATGGCCAAAAACGAAAATAAAGTAAAGGTCTTTCCGAATTGTGCATCGGATTTGTATTGTTGACTATAGGTATCGTCCAGGAAAAAATAGTTGAAGGGGTCTCCCGGAAAGTACTTGTCCCAAACCTTATGAATGGCGGCTACGACAGCAGGCATGTCTACTCCGGCATTGAGTTTGACCGAATAGTCGGAACGGATTCCGGGTGTCAGTAAAAACATGGTGGGATCGATGGGACGGCGCAATCCCAGGTGGTGGACATTTCCAACGACACCAACCACGGTCAGTGTATCATGACCACCGTTCAGGATTTTACGACCAATGGCGTCCGAGGGACTTTTGAAACCCATCACCTTGGAGCCTTCTTCGTTCAGGACAACCGATTTTCCGTGCGTATCGGAGGGAAAATCCAAAGAATAATTCCTCCCGGCCACTACAGGGATCTGGAATTGGGTAATGAAATCATAATCCACGCCCATGAAGTAAAAGGTACTCTGCGGGGAATTGGGTTCGAGCCGCCTGGCCGGATGGTCCCAATAAATTTCCTGGCCCATCACCCGACTGGAGGCCGTCATACCTGAAACGCCGGGCAGGTGCTCCACCTCATTCTTGAAGGGATGATACAGGCTCGGGTATATGGAGTCAAGGACCGTTTCGGCCCCGTTCAGCACAAGGGTTTGACTGATGTTGGCCCCCAAATTCTGGTGACGCATGAAGGACACCTGCTGATACACGATGATGGTCCCCGCGATGAGGATCACTGAAATTGCGAACTGGAAGATGATCAAACCTTTTCGCAGGATCAGGCCCCCTGACGTATTCTTGAAGGCGCCCTTCAATACTCCGATGGGTTTGTACCCCGACAGGACAAAAGCGGGATACAGCCCCGAAAGCAACGTCCCTGTAATGAAGAGCGTAACGAACAACAATAGGTAGCGCGCGCTCAGGTGAAACGTCAGTGACGTGCTGTGCCCCATCAGCCGGTTGAACGAAGGGGCGAACGCAAAGGCAACGACCAGGGAAAGCACCAGCGCGATGACGTTCATCAGTACGCTTTCCAGGAGGAATTGCCGGATCAACTCGGATCGAAGAGCGCCCAATACCTTTCGCACGCCTACCTCACGCGCCCTTTCCACCGAGCGCGCCGTGGACAGGTTGATGTAGTTGATCCAGGCGATACCCAGAATGAAGATTCCGATCATGAAAAGGAAAGCGACCGCCTGCCCGTTCCCATTGGTCTCGGCCTCCTCCAGGTAATTGGAGTAGAGGTGTATGTCGGGAAGGGGAATGAGAAAAAGGTCATCGCGGACCTTGTTTACTTTACTATAACCCCCCGCATTCATGTACTTGTCGCAGAAAGCGGGCAACTTTGCTTCCAAGGTCTTATAATTGGTGCCGGGCCTGAGCTGAATGTAAACATAATAATCGTACCAACCGAAGGACGTATTGACGGCATTGGTCGTGTCTCCCTCAGCGCGCATATAAGATTCGAAGGAAGCATAGGAAACCAGGTAGTTGAGGACGAGATGAGCATTGAGGGGATAGTCTTTAAAAACGCCGCTGATCGTATAGGGATGGTTGGCGGGGGCATCGCCGGAACGTACCACCAACCGACGCCCCACGGCATCCGTCGAACCGAAATACCGGCGCGCCATCGTTTCGGAAACGATCATTTGGTATGGCTCGGAAAAGGAGGAACCGTTTACCAATTTCACGCCGAGCATCGACACGGCTGAAGGGTCTGCCACGTATCCCTTGGTCTCGCTGAACTTTACATTACTGGTAGGATCGTTGAAGACCTGGCTCCAGTTATACAGGCGGCAAAAGTTCACGACTTCGGGATAATCGCGCTTCAGGGTTGGCCCGATGGCCGGATATACAGTTGCCGATTGCCATTCCAGCTTACCCTGCTGGAATTGGTCCAGGCGAAGTCGATAGGTGTTCGATGCCGCCGTCTCGAAGCGGTCGTAACTCCGCTCATAAGAAACGTACTGAAATATCAGGAGGCAGCAGGAAATACCGATAACAAGGCCCAGCAAATTCAAGTACGCGGAACCTTTCCGCTTGAAGAAGCTGCGCAAAGCGATTTGCAGGTAATTTGTCAGCATACCAAACCCGCCTCCAATTCCCTGCCTGTATTCTATCAAAATGAAAATCAATGGATTAATCCCATACTCATCGACCCGACTGTTCGCTTTTGATACGTCCATTGTTCGCTTTGGAGCAGCCTGGACCGAGCAATCCCCAAGAAAATCAATGATTTAAACATTGGCACTTATTGTGAGGCCATACAGCCATGCTGCGGAACTATCTAACAACTGCCTGGAGGAATATCTGGAAAACCAGGACCTTCTCCATACTTAACGTCTCCGGCCTTGCCCTGGGCATTGCCGCCTTCCTCCTCATCCTTTGCTATCTGCGCTTCCAGTACAGTTTCGACGACTTCAACGTAAACAAGGATCGCATCTACCGTGTGCCCATGGAAGTCGTGGAGCGGGGAGCCGTTTCGACCCAGGCGGACGCCTTCACCTTTCCGGCAGTGGCCGGAGCCCTGAAAAGGGACTTCCCTCAAATCGAGGAAACGGTGCGCTTCCGCAAGCAATGGGGCATCGTTCGGCATGGGGATAATAAATATTCCGAAGACGGGCTGTTCCTATTTGCGGATCCAGCGGTGTTGCGCATTTTCACCTTCGATTTCGAACGCGGCGTTCCGCAGCAGGCATTCGCTCAACCGAGTGACATTATTATCACGGAAAGCACAGCAAAAAAATACTTCGGCGACGAAAACCCCATCAACCAAACGCTCAGTTTTCACAACGAAGACTACATCGTCAGCGCCGTCATCAAAGACCTGCCCGCCAATTCCCACCTGCACTTCGACATCCTGGGCAATTTCAACAAGTACGCAGCAGACGTCCGCAAGCAGCAGCAAAGGGATGTTGAAACCAGTTGGCAATGGTCTGATTTTTATACCTATATCCTGCTGAAGCCCGGCACGGATGTGAATAGGATAAGAAAAGCGCTTCCCGATTTTGCCCAGCGCTACATGGGAACGCTGATGAAAAAGGAGGGGTTCACCGTGAACTTCCACCTCCAGGCCCTAAAGGACATCCACCTCCATTCCTCTTACGATTACGAGTTCCCGGGGAACGGCAACTTTTCCTATTTGCGCTACCTTGCCTTCGCTGCTGTTTTCATCCTCCTGATTGCCTGGATCAACTACATCAACCTGTCCACCGCCAGGGCCATTGACCGTGCAAAAGAAGTCGGCATCCGGAAGGTCGTGGGCGCGGGACGGGCACAGCTCATTCGCCAGTTCATGACCGAATCCTCTCTTATCAATGCGATGGCAACCGCCGGAGGCGCACTGATCTATTGGTTTTCGCTTCCCAACTTTGCCGTCCTCGTAGGTTTTGACAAAGACAGCCTTGCCTTGCCGCCGGAAGTCCTTGCCGGGACGACATTCGCGGTCTTCATCATCGGTTCCGTCCTCGCCGGGAGTTACCCCTCCTTCGTCCTCTCTTCCTTCAAGCCCCTCGGCAATTTGAAACCGGTCACACCGCGTAGCGGCAGGTTGCGCCAATCCCTGGTGGTCCTCCAGTTCTTCATAGCCATCCTATTGATCGCGGGCGCGTTGGGCTTCTACCGCCAGTTGCGCTTTATGAGCCACGCCGACCTGGGCCTCGATACCCGCCAAACCCTGATCCTCCATAATTCTCTGAACCAGGACAGCAGCCAAAATAAACTCCAGCTGGCCTTCGTGCACGGCCTTATGACAACCCCGGGCGTCCAGTCCGTTACCATGTCCAGCAGCATACCCGGTCAAGAAGTAGGCGGCTCTTCGGGATACAAAACCGAGCATTCGGAAACCATGAAAACCTTGCGCGGCTACGGGATTGACGAGCTTTTTTTCAAGGACTATGACCTGACCGTCTCGGCAGGCAGGGGATTCACCCCGGCCGATAAAGAAGGACCCCTCGTGGTGCTGAACGAAGCCGCCGCCAGGGTGTTAGGATTCCAAAAGGACGAGGATGCCATCAACCAGAAAATCAACGATACCTACAATACGTACCAGGTCATCGGGGTCATCCGGGACTTTCACCAGAAATCCATGCAAAGCGAGATCGACCCCATTGCTTTTTTCCTGGAGCCACCCTACAACTTGGGCTATTTTTCAGTGAAAATCAATACCCCTGATCCCCAAAGCCTCATCAAGACTATCCACCGTCAATGGACGAGCGCCTTCCCGGATAGTCCCTTCGAATACCGCTTTCTTGACGACATTTTCGATGCCCAATACAAAAACGACCGCGTGTTTTCAGCCGTGCTTTGGCTCTTTACCCTGCTGGGTATCGTCCTGGCCGGACTGGGTTTATTGGGCCTTTCCTTCCATACCGTTTCCAAACGCGGTAAGGAAATCAGCATCCGAAAGGTCCTCGGGGCCAGCTCCATCCAGATCTTTGGCCTGATCACCCGGGACTATTTCTATTTGATCGGCATTGCCGCTCTGGGCGCCATTCCCACCGCCTGGTTCGTTATCTCGGACTGGCTGAAAAGCTATCCTTTCCACATCTCCATCGGGGCATGGTTCGTCGTCGTTCCCCTTGGCTTGATCGTGGGTATTGCCATGGGCACGGTGTTGTACCATTCTCTCCGGGCATCGCTGGAAAATCCTATTACCCGGTTAAAATCCGAATAACATTTGCATTCCCGGATATTTAACCCTATATTCGGCTGATATCCAATCCTATGTATTTCAATTCGCTCAGTTTCGCCGTATTCCTGCCGGTCGTATTTGTCTTATACTGGTTTGTTACCAACCGGAATTTGCGTCTCCAAAATGCGCTGCTATTAGTCGCCAGCTATTTTTTCTATTCCTGTTGGGATTACCGCTTTTTACTCCTGCTCGTTTTTTCCACCTTCCTGGATTATTATACGGGTATCAAGATGTACGAGAGCCGTACAAAAAAAATAAGGACATTTTGGTTTTGGTTGAGTGTTTGTACGAATGTGGGGTTCCTGGGTTTTTTCAAGTACTATAATTTCTTCGCGGCTTCCTTCGCCAGGGCGCTTTCCGAGGTGGGCATCCATTCGGATCCATGGGTATTGAATGTGATCTTGCCGGTGGGCATCTCATTTTATACCTTTCATGGTTTGTCTTATGTCATCGACATTTACAAAGGCAGGATCAGCCCGGAGCGGAACTTTGTGGACTATTCCGTTTTTGTCAGCTTTTTCCCCCTGTTGGTTGCGGGCCCCATCGAAAGAGCGACCCACCTCCTCCCTCAAATCAAGCGGGAACGGGTCTTCGATCCCTCCAAAATGATTGACGGATTAAGGCAAATCCTTTGGGGCCTGTTTAAGAAGATGGTGATTGCCGATCGCTGCGCGGAATTCGTGAATCCCATCTTTGCCCATTCTCAGACCTATTCCGGCGCAACGCTCGCGCTCGGTGCCTTCCTCTTCGCCATTCAGATTTACTGTGACTTTTCAGGGTATTCCGACATTGCCTTGGGAACCGCCCGCTTACTCGGGATCGATTTGCTTCGAAACTTCAATTATCCCTATTTCTCCAGGGATATTGCCGAATTTTGGCGACGCTGGCATATTTCTCTATCCTCCTGGTTCAGGGACTACCTCTATATCCCGCTGGGAGGAAGTAAAGGGAGCAAATGGAAAGTAATCAGGAATACCTGGATCATTTTCCTCGTCAGCGGCTTCTGGCACGGGGCCAACTGGACATTCATCGCCTGGGGCGGCCTTAACGCCCTTTTCATCATGCCCCTGGTCCTCTTTGGGAAAAACAGGGTACACCTGGAAACGGTCGCCCGGGGCAAGGTCCTTCCCACTTTGCGGGAAGCTGTCCAGATAGCGGCTACTTTCGCGATGACCACCCTGGCGTGGATCGTTTTCAGGGCGGATAGCATTCCCCAGGCCATACACTATGTGAAACAAATATTTTCGCGCTCCTTGTTTACCCTTCCCCAGGTCCACGCGGAAAAGCTGGGGGTGCTCATAGGCTTGTTTGTCATCCTGGAGTGGTTGGGCCGTGATCAACCTTACGCCATCGCCAGGTTGGGTATCGGAAGCCCCCGTTTGGTCAGGTGGAGCTTCTACTATGCACTGGTATTTATCATTTGCTGGTTTTCAGGAGCGGAACAGCAATTCATTTATTTCCAATTTTAGCCATGCGTAAGAAATTCATACAGTCGTTGCTCATCTTCCTGGCGCCCATCATGGTCATCGCTTTGGTGGCCGACCTGATGTTGCGCCACATCCCTAACGATTATTCCTATAAAAACGACTACCTCCGCAAACATTCCGACAGTATAGAGGTATTGCTTCTTGGCAGTTCCCACGCTTTTTATGGGCTGAACCCCCGCTTTTTCCAGGCCAGGGCCTTCAATGCGGCCTACGTTTCCCAAAGCCTGGATTATGATGACGCCATCCTCGAAAAATACCATTGGAGCAGACTCAAGTATGTCCTGATACCCATCTCCTACTTTTCCATGTACAGCAACCTGACCAGCAGCCGGGAGGCATGGAGGGTGAAGGACTACGTGATCTATTACAAGATCAAGCCACCGCGGGGGATTACCGATTACACGGAGATCTTCAGCGGACGGTTGGACCTCAATTGGAAACGGATATCCTCCTATTACCTGCATGGGGTGAGCGACATCACCTGTACCGATCAGGGCTGGGGAACGGCCTGTTCCTCCCGGGACGCCCGGGATTTGACCGAAACTGCCCTGGAAGCGATCCACAGGCATACCGTAGCCAGGGATGAAGGCATCGTCGACGCCAATGAGGCTGCCCTAAGAAAAATGATCGGGTATGCGCAACACCACCACATTACCGTTGTTTTATATACCCCCCCGGCCTACCCTACCTACGCCGATCGTCTGGATCCCGCACAATGGTCCGCCACCGTGAAGGTAGCTACCGGTGTTGCCGCTGCCTACCCACACACCGTTTATCTTGATTTTCTCAAGGACGCACGTTTTACCGCCGGAGATTTCCACGACGCGGACCACTTGAATGAGATAGGGGCTCAAAAGTTCACCAGGATAATGGATGACGAATTGCACAGGCTGTCCGGTTTCGATACGGTCCTGTCCGATGTTCGTCGGCCCAGGGGGACCGATCCCGGGCTAAATAATTGATTGGCCGTGTCTTGCATTCTGGCACTCGGTGTGTGGCCTGATCCGCATGCTCAGAAACTACCTCATTGCCGCCTACCGTAACCTTGTCAAGAACAAGGCCCAATCTTTTATCAATATTGCCGGCCTTTCCGTCGGGATGGCCGTGGCCATGCTGATCGGTTTTTGGATCAAGGACGAATTGTCTTTCAACAAGGGTTTCGACAATTATAACCGCATCGCCCTGGTTTGGCAAAATGTAAACGACAACGGATCGGTGAACACCTGGAACGACGTACCCTTCCCCCTGGGCGCGGAATTGAGGAAGGAATACGGGAGCGACTTTACCCACGTCATCATGGCGACCGGGTCTTTTGGCCATATCCTGGGGACGGGGGACAAGAAACTCAACCTGAATGGGCCCTATATGGAACCCGCCGTCACCGACATGCTCAGCATGGACATGCTCCGCGGTGACCGAAACGGCCTGCAATCTCCCGACAACATCCTGCTCTCGGCCTCCACCGCCAAGACCCTTTTCGGGAATGACGATCCCATGGGGAAGGTGGTGCGCGTCGATCGTCGGCCGGACAATGGGTCCACCCGGGTGGGTGTGGCCGCGGTGATCGAACGCTACGAGATCATCGTTATCGGCAGTGGAGAATCCGGGAAGTGGATGGCATGGACGATGGCGCAAGCTGGCCATCGCACGGCGGTGGTTGAGCGC
>CAZJDB010000030.1:0-8277 GCA_964544695.1 uncultured Chitinophagaceae bacterium | reverse complement strand
TGGCGGCTGGTGTCCAGGGAATCGTAGTGGTTCTTCAAAAAGGCCATGATGTCCTGGTTTTCGGAGAATACGGTTAGTATTTTTTCGCCCAGGGCACCTAATTGGTCGGTGCGGGAGATCATGTCGCCGATCCGGACGGTTACGGTTCGGGTGGTGCCCAAAAGGTCGTTGAGATTTTGCAGATATTGGCTGAAGGTGCCGATCTCGGCAACCGATTGCTTCAGTTCGGTGAGGATGACGACGTTGGCCTTGGCGAATTCAGCGATGTCGATCTTGTCCAGGGACTGGAGGATCTTGTCCTGGGCGATCAGGGCTTCGTAGTTCTTCCCCATGACCGAACCGAGGCGGTCCACGTTTTCCTTGAATTCGTCGTTGAATTTATACAGGTTATTTTGAAGGGAAAGCAGGGTCGAATTAATATTCTGGTTTAACAGGGGCAGGAGCTCGATCTGGATGAAGGTGTAGAATTCGTTCTTCTCGTCTTCCACGATCATTTTGGCACGCTTGAAGGCATAGCCCGAGTTGATGACGGTGAAGAAAAGGCCCGAAAAGCTGGCGATCATGGCGATCTTTACGCCATTCAGCAGGAGAGGGATCCCGCTGTCGAGGGTAAGGGCGCCCCCGATGGCGAACAGGCCTGCCACGATCCCCATGAAGGTCCCCAGCAGACCCAGGTAAAGGGGCAGGGAGATCGACTGGTTGATGTCGTTTTCCACGACATCGGTGTTGCGTTCCACCACGTCCTTGATCAGGTAGAAATCGGCGGCTACGCCCCGGTTCCGGAGCAGGTAGGTATTGAGCGAAAACATGATTTTCAGCGTCACCGGGTTGACGGGTATCCAGTTTCCCCAGCCAATGAGCTCCACATAAATGCGTTGGTCATCCTTGAGGGCCTCTTCCTCCAATGCATCCAGCCGTGCAGCGAGCTGCCGGGCGGGGATATCGAAGTGGGCCTTGAGCAGGCCAACGCGACGGATGGTATAGCGTTCCACGTGCGTGAATACGGAACGATAAATCTTGATTTTCTTTTGCGTCCGGATAAAGGTCCGGAGCTGAAAGAGGATGATGACCACGACTCCCGCAATTTCTCCGACCTGGAATTCATTCATAACGGATGACGGCTTTGGTTTTGATCAGCCATTTGTCGCCCTGCAGGACGGCAACCCCGGGTTCGCGGGTCTGGATGGCTTTCACGGCGGAACCCGGCAGGTTATCTTCCTGGCAGGCCGGGCGCAAAAAGGTTTCCACGCGCTTCATGATATCGATGAGTTGGGGGCCCGCGACGCTGACGCTGAAGGTGGCCTCATTGCCGTCGCCGTTTACCTTGAAGCGGTAGACCATGTTATCTTTCGATAGGGATTTTCCTTTGTCGAGGAAGTAATTATTGATGGGGAAGGCCATGTAGAATACGCCTTCTTCCTGTGGGCGCGGCGCCTGGCGCGCCGCCGGGGTCTCGGGGCGTGGCGGCGGCTGGGGGCGGCGGATCGGGGGTTCCGCACCTTCGGGGATGGTGATTTCGCGGCGGGGTCCGGTAGGGCGGGGTGGTGTTGCGGAGGGCGATGGCGGGGATGCTTTTTCTAACATCGATATACGTCTTTGTAACGTCGCCAGGTCGGCACGGAGGCGACCCAGCTCGGGGGAAAAGGATGGAGCGGGCGGCGCCTTGGGGGCTTTCTGGCGCGCGGCGGCTTCCAGATTGCGTAGTCGGCCCAGCAGTTTCCATCCGAAATAGCCCAGGCCCACGCAAATGACGAGACATACAATCGTGAGTATCCAGAGGCCGGTGGGACGGCCGGAGGCCTGCGCCAAGATGGGATGAATTTGCCTCATGGTCGTTTACTTTGTGCTGTCCTTGTGCATCCGGTTGGCCAGGCGGTTGATCGCCCCCACCAAAGGATAAAAGAACAGCGTCTCCTGGATGCTGTCGTCTCCGCGCCCGTCCTGGGTTTCCCCGGCCATAGCCTTGATCCCGCTGATCAGGTCAATTTTCAGCTTGCTCTTCAGCAGGTCTTTGTATTCCGGGAACTTCTTGGGACTGACCCCGAAGTTTTGATAATAATTGAATTTGGCGTTCCAATCGAAAAAGCGGTCGATAAAGCCCGACACTTCGTGGCAGACGGCATCGATGACGGTGGGTGACTCGGCCTGGGAATAGAGCAGCTTTTCGGGAGGGATGGTCGCGGCGGTGTCGGTCCCGATCAATACGGTTTTGATCTGGTCCTCCAGTTGCGCGAACTGGGAAAAGTCGGTGCACTCCAGGCCTCCCTTGCACGTGATTTCCTTAGGATTCCTAAAGAACCGGAATTCGATGGAGGGGGACTTTTCGATTTGGTAAACGTCTTCAAAGATGACCTTGGTAAACGCCAGCAATATGGAGAGGTCGCTGCTGCCGTCGATGACCCGGATGACCTTGGAGCCGTTCCCGCTGAAGGTGATATAATCGGGCACGGGGAGACCTTTGGCCTTCATCAGGTGGGCGATGTGGTACACCAGGGCGGCGTAGAACAGGACGAACAGCAACTTGAATTCAATATCCTCCACGAGTATTTTACTGAAGGAAAGGGGAATTTTGTTATCCCTGATCTCCTTATTCTCCTCCAGGGAAAAGAAAAATTCCACGAGCTCGACGCTGCTCGAATGGACACGCTTCAGGTTATTGTAGACGTCTTTCAGCTTCTTGGCGCTGGTATTGGACAGGGCGTCATTGATGATGTTTTCATATCGTTGCACGAACCCGTTGTCGTTGAAAGTGCTGCCGTTCCCGTCTCCGAAAATGGAATTGGCCGCGAAGCGGAAGGAGGTCAGCAGGATGGGATGCTCTCCCTGGTAGATCACGATGTCCGAGGTGCCTCCCCCGATGTCTATGCTTACGGCGGGCCGGTCGTGGGGCCTTACGCCTTCCTTGTGATAATAATAATAAAAGGGCGCCAGTGATTCGGACATTTTATACAACTTCCCCGCACCCGGGAAATACGTTGCGTATTCCTTATTCCAAAAGGACTCCAGCGTAGCGCGCTTGAAGGTGGGCATGCTGGAGGGATAAAACCAGATGATCTTGGTGTCCGCCAGGGAGCCCCCGTTCAGCAGCACCTTGTTGCGGATCATCAGCAGGATTTGCTGGAGGAATCCGTTCAGGCGCACCTTGAGGCGCTTGTTGAGCTTGAAATCTCCCCATTTCAGGTTGGGCGTGACCTCGCTGTGGATGATGTGATTTTCCTTGAGGTACCAGAAGGGAATATTGAAATCCGCCAAGGCAAACGTAGCTTCATCAGGGTTGAAGGACCCGTTGTCGTTGACCACCGTCCTTTGGGGGAATTTGTACTGGCTCTCGGGCCGAATGAGCAGGGGCAGGAACTCTTCCTTGATGATGTCGATCAGGTCCGTGATGAGGTCGCTGGCCTGTTTGTCGGGCATGGAAACGAAGGCCCTTTGGACCACTTCGTCGTCGGGGTGGTGCAGGGCGCCTACCTGGATGTCCTTTTCGGTGATGTCGAAAGGGCGGGGGCTTTCATTCCCGACCTTGTATTCGATATGCGTGTTGGTCGTGCCGAAGTCGATGGCGAAAGTAAAGGCCTTGTGAGGGCTCGGCGTGACCTTGAAGGTGGGTACGAGTATCCCCGTGTAACTGGAGTTGCTGATTTCGATGAAGTCGAAGCCTTCCTCCAGGATATGGTACAGCGACGTGACCTTTTCTGCCTGCTCCTTGCTGCTCCGGACCCGTGTCGCCTGAACGGGCAGGGGGGACTGAGGGGCCGCTTCTGTAAAAAAGGCCACGTCGTAGCTAAAGCGCTTCGTCAGGGGCTGCACGTCCCGGTCCACGAAGAGGATGCGGTAGTGCGGATTGATGCCGGGCGCGGGTTTGAGGAAGGGGTAGATCAGTAGGGTGAACTGGTTTTGCATGACGACACCCTGGTTTGCTTTTTCATCCGCCTTGAGCACCCGGTCCTTCACCTGGTTGGTCATGTACAGCCTGCTGTATTGGATATAGCGGCCGTTCTTGATGGGGATGCGGAGGATCACTTTTACGCCCCCCGGGATGTCCTGCATCTCGAAGCGCTTGGCTCCGTCGGATACGGTGCCTTCGAGGTCGTCGATGCTGAAGTAGATGAAAAACTCTTTCTTTAGCGGAAGAACGTAGCTATGGTCTCCTGCCGGGTAGTGCCCGTCTACGAATTTGGAATTATCGATAGGAAAGGGCAGTTCGATCAGGTACGGTTGAAGAAAGTCACTCACCGTCAGGTAAGGATATTTGACGTGTGCCTGGTTGGGCAGGGTGCGGTCCTTGAGGGGGCGCTCGTCGTAAAAGGGCACCTTTTTATAGAAACTGCTTTCCCATACCGAACCCGCCAGCCTCAGGGGTTCGTTGAAGGGCTCGTTGGGCAACACGGCCGGGACGATGCCGGTGAGCGTTTTGGTGGCATCGATGAGGAAGTCGTTGTCATCGGCGCTCGGTACGGCGCCGTAATTTTTAGCCTTCAGGGGGACGCCCAGGATCTCCGCGTTGTTGCCTGCGGCTTCGCCCACGGCTATTTTGACGTAGTCCTTGTCATAGGTTTCCCGTTTCAGACTCCGCACCTCGTTTTTAGCCTCCTCGTCGAGGTGAGTAAAGCTGAGGTCCATGTAGCTTGAGAAGTCCGCGAACCTTTCGCTGAAGCGCGGAAAGCTCTCGCGAAAGGCGTAGAGCCACCGGATGAAGGCTATGTTGCGCTTGTGAAGGGGTGAATATTTCCCGTCGAAGGCTCCGTCGTTGCCGAAGACGATATCCACGAAGGACAGGTCGTTGGCGCTCGAAAAGAAAAGGGTAGCGGGAGAGGTGCCCCCGATGACGTTGATGGGTTCGGGCCCCTGGCGGTAGTTGAGGAGGTAAATATTCTTGAGGTCCGCGAAATTGAAGGCCTTTTTGTCCTGGAAGAGGTACATCTTCAGCGTTTCGGCCAGCAGTCTGTGCTTAGGGTTTCCATTGTTTAAAAGATGCCCCAGGTCACTGTTTGCGTCGATCGTGAGCTCCCGGCCGTTTTCGCTGATGCCGCTGCTCCACTCCATTATTTCGATCTTTCCGGTCAGGGCCTGGATATTGAAGAAGATTTCTCCCACGTCCAGGGAGTCGGAGATCAGGCGGTGGTAAATGGTCGTTCCGTCCAGGTTTTTTCCGAGGTTGACGTTCTTGAAGGCAGTGCGCACCAGGTCCATGCGCGCGAAGGGGCTGGGGATGGACGTGATCTGGGACGCCGCGTTGTTGCCCGAGGGATCGTTGATCGAGGCGATGAAAGTGTCGTGCAGGTGAGACCCTGTGTCCTGCCAGTGCTCGATGGATTCACTCGCCCCCGAGTGTAAACGGAAAATCTTACTCATGGCATCATCTTTATTTCCGATTGAACAATCTTATTGGTGGCATTGTAAAACAAGGCCATCAGTTTCTGGTTGGGGTTCAGGTGATCGTAAGTGCCCTCCATTTCGGAGAGGATACCCAAATAGTGATTGAGGCCGGAGGCATGGACCAGCTTATTCATAAATCCCGATTTATGGGGATGGCCATTCACGAGGTTGTAGATGTCATTCCCGGATTTGCTCAGGTCCAGTGCGCGGAAAGCAATATTGGAACCGCCCATTTCCGTCAGCCATTCTCCATAATGCCGGTTGAAGGTTTTAAGGGTGTTCAGGAAACGCGGGTCCAATGCACCTTTGGTCAGCTTGTTGTTCCCGTTGGAGGCCCAGGCCTCGCCCTTTTTCCCCTCATATTCGTCGTAGTGCTTATCCATGAACTGCTTGAACAAGGCATAACGTGTCATGGGGCCTGCTATGGTTTCGTACGTTTGCTTCCCCAGGTCACCGAAGTTCACGGCGAGGCTATCCTTTTGCAGGCCGAACTCGAAGAACCTGGGATTCACGGCCCGCCCGTCTGCCACGGCGAGGTCGGCGTTGTCGAGGTTCATGAAGTCCACAATGCCCAGGGCTGCGGCCAGCTCTACGAAGTGTGCTTTGTTCTTTTGTTCGTGGGCCCCGTCCGCCCCTTTTTGGTCGTTGGTGATCCTGTCTCCGATATAGTACAGGGCGTTGATGGAGTTGTTGCCTGTGACATTGGTGGCATAGTAGGAGAGGGCAGCCTTGGTTTTGGACACGAAAGTATTGCTGTCGATGGAAGTGTTTTCCCCCTTTTCTATCCCGAAATAGGGAAGGACCGTTACGGCGCCTATCCGGGCATTCTTCAGGAAATGATGATGCGGGATTTTAGCATCCGCTCCGCGGATATTTTTCAGGATCAGTGGAAAGCCCGCCGCCCCCGTCCCTCCGAAAATCGAACTGATGATGAAAATCCGGTCGTCTTCCTGGAAGCTGGAGGCGAACTTCCTGAAGAACTCGGATTCCTTGAACTTATTCAGAACCACGCTGCCGATATTGGGGTTCCCTTTGAACCCCACCTCCATGTCCGCGTCCAGGTTATTTTTGCTGAAGAGCAAACTGGCCATGGCGCGGTTGTTCCGGTCCAGCTCGCTGTACCCGATGAATTCCTTGAAGAGCTGTTCCTTGACCCCGTCGATGTCGAATTTGAAGGTATTGAAGACGTCGTTCGAGTCCTGGATGGAGTCCAGGGAGGAAAGCTTGGTCTTGAAGAATCCTGACTTTTCGGAGGTTGATTTATCCCGGATCTCTTTATATGCCTTGAGGATCTCGATCGTGCGGGTCAGGTCCCCATTGGCACTGTCCGGGTCGATGATGACCGGCACTACGGCTTCGGTGTTCCTCAACTCCACCCCAGAGGCCAGGAGCATGGTCAAAGCCTTGACGACCCTGGACCCTGTACCTCCGATCGCAAATACGAATAGTTTTGCCATAACTTAAAAAGGTACTTTTTTGTTTACACCGCTTTTCCATTTGATGATCATGCTTAGTACGACGGACCAGGCGATGGAGTAAATCGCCGCGGTGAGCCCGAAACCCACGCAATCCGAGTCGTTCATCTTCAGGCTGCTGCAATAACGCCCGGTAACCAGGTCGTTGTGCGGGTAGATGTAGGCTATGACGTACAGGATCAGCGCCCCGACCAGGACATTGAGCAGCCACCAGCCCCAGCGGTTGAAGGGTCGGCGGTTGAACAGTCCGTAATAATAATTGATGATCAGAAGGCCGTTGATCACGAACAGGTAAATAAAGACGATGTTATAAATCGATTGCCCCGTATATCCATCCCTGCAATTCACCGCCAAACCCCTGAGGTGCTCACCCAGCCCGTTTTCGGAGGAATAGAGGCCAAGAGACTCGAAAAGGGCGATTAGGAATTCCATATTTCTTTGCTATTTTTTTCTTCTTAAATATATGATCAGGCTGATCAGGGCCAGGCCTACTACGATGATCCACCAGGGAAAGCTCGTCACTTTGCCGATCTGGCTTCCATAGCTGTCTTTTGATATTTTTATTCCGATGCTGGCGAGGTCTTTGTCCTTATATACATCCTGATAGGCGTTGTGAATGCCCTGCATCAGGTATTGGAAACCGAAGGTTTGTTGTTGCTGGCGGTCGTCTTCGGGATGGGTGTCGTCGGTGTTGCTTGACTCTTTTATCCAGGTTGGGATGCGGCTTTTCAGTTGTAGGGCTACTTCCTGGTTTTGGTTCAGGTCGGTCGTTTTTATCGTATAAATGTGGGTAAAACCATTTAGTGACAGGTCATTGGGGTTGGGGTTTTTTTGTATGATTTGTAGGGAGTAGTTCGTGGGGAGGTTGTAATTGGCTTTGTCATTCAGATAGCCTGTGTCCTGGTCTTGCATGTTCGCCGCAACGGAAAACTGAAGCACGCCTGCTTCGGGCTGGGCGTTGTTGATGGTCAGGCTTGCCGCGGGCTGCTGGATTTGAAAATTGCCGATCTTATCGTCGCGTATCACCACGGCGTAGGGCTTGGATTGTTGGGGCACCTGCTCCTCATATTGGTGCTCGAAGCCTTGGATGGTTTTTTTTAGTGCGTTGATTTTGCCCGGCTTGGCGAATATTAATAGGTAGTATGGCCTTCGGATTTTTTTGGTCAGGGGTATGGCACTGCCCTGGTTGGCTTCGGAATAATAGGTACCCTGGTAGCCGGAATTGAACTTCAGGACCAGGGTGGAAAAGTCGTTTTTATGCAGGGCCGAGGCGATCATCCCCATGATGCCGCTTTGTTGCATGGACAGGTAATCGGTGGAATGGTGATCCAAGGATAGGATACAATCGGACACCAGCATGTTCACGTCATCCGGGTGCCGTTGGAGCACCGTATCAATCATATTGGGGATGTCGGAACTCTTCGAG
>CAZJDB010000029.1:0-2298 GCA_964544695.1 uncultured Chitinophagaceae bacterium | reverse complement strand
TGCTGCTGCGAGGTTATGTGGCGGCGGGGGGACGATTGCTGCAATATGAGGACGTGCAGAGGGTGGAAGGCGTCGTCTTGGATTCGTTGCTGCGGTACGCGGGATGGAACGCAGTTCGCCTGGATACGGCGACCTTCGGATTTGAGCACCCCTGGATGGATCCGGAGGGATTCAGTGTGGCGGCAACAGGGGGCGATTTACATCATATGCGGCGACAGCTCAATGGGGCGCAATATGTGTTCCTGTCCAATGCCAGTATGGATTCCGTTTGTACGGGTTCTTTCGTGGCCAGGGGTCATTCGGTGATCCGGATGGACCTCTTTACGGGACTGACCACCCCGAATCCCTGCAGCATTTCAGGGGATTCGGTGACGGTCGACTTCCGGCTGCCTCCGGAGGGGAGTCTGCTGCTGGAGGTTTTGCCAGAAGGTACGCCGATGGCAGAACCGGGTGTCGGTCCGACGGAAACGGTCGCGGGGACGGCCATGCAAGTGGAGCGTCCAAAGGAAAATACCCTGATGATCGATTTTTGCGATGTACGCATCGGGGACACCTTGTTGAAGGACAAGCATGTCTACGATGCAGCGGATACAGTTTTCAAGCATTATGGATTCGGGGACGGCGACCCATGGAACACCTCGATCCAATATAAGGATCAAACGGTATGCAGGGATACCTTCAAAACGGGTACCGGATTCGAGGTGACTTACCACATTCGGATAGGTAATGAAGTGCAGCTTGCACCCTGCCGCATCGTGGTAGAGCAGCCTTCCCTATGGCAGGTTTCCCTCAACGGACATCCGTTGAAAGCAGATGGCTGGTGGCTGGACAGGGCCTGGGGCGTTTACGCAACGGGGCCTTACCTGCATCCCGGAGATAACCAGGTAACGGTTACGGCTAGCCGAATGAGCGTATACGCGGAAATCGAGCCCGTGTATCTCCTGGGGGATTTCAACCTCAAACCGGTGGAGAAGGGCTTTGAAGTGGTTACTGCGGATACTTTGGCTTTGGGGAGTTGGAAGGAACAGGGGATGCCGCTGTATGGGGGATCGGTCACTTACCTGAAAGGATACAACCTCGCAACGGTGTCGGGGAAGTATGAGCTGCAGTTGGGCAAATGGAACGGCACCGTGGCCTCTGTGTCGGTGAATGGGCATGAGGCCGGGATCATTGCCTTCGATCCGAATAACCTGGACGTCACTCCATGGCTGCATGCCGGTGCGAACCGGATCACTATAACCGTTACAGGCAGTCTGAAAAACCTCCTGGGGCCCCATCACAATCATCCTCCCAAGGGGCTGGCCAGCCCCTGGAACTGGAGGTACGTCCAAGGATATCCCGCCGGCAAGGATTACGACACGATCGACTATGGATTGATCGATGACGTCACTCTATGGAGGACAAGCGCAGTAACACATCCATAGCCTCACCAAGGGTTTCCTTTTCCTGGATCGTCAGGCGCTCGGCGATGACACGGGTCAACCAGGCATCCCTTTCCTGGCGGAGGCGCTTGACCCATTCCTTTCCGGTCGGGGTCAGAGAAAGGTCCAATCGACGACTATCCCTGGGGGATTTCTTTTTTTGGATGATGCCCCGTTCCTCCAGGCGTTTGATAATTTGGGACATGGACTGAGCGCTGATGAACAGGCGGGATGCCACGTCAGCGGCGGTCATGCTTCGTTTCCTGGAAATCAGGGACACGGCCATGCCCTCGATTATGGAAAACCCGCCGGGATCCATATGCCTCCAGAGGTTTTTATTAATCCTGGATGAGACTTCTCTCAATGAGGATGCGATTTCGTCGTCTTCCATTGTGGTGTGGTATGCACCCGGAATATAGAAAAAAATTTACAAGTAGGAAAGGTACCATTCCCCGTGTGTCCGCTTGTATTGGTCATACCAGCGGCAGGGGAAATAGAGGAGAATGACGATCCCGATCCAAACGAGGTACACGCCACCCAGGTTGAAGCCCATATCGCCCGGGCGGAATCCGAAGGTGCGCCCGTTGAAAGCCTGTCCAATGTTGTGTCCCGTGGCAAAGAAAAGGATCACGGTACAGAAGTGAATGAGGTAGAGGTGAATGATATAGTAGAAAAAGGGAACTCTCCCATACACGCTTATTACCCGTACGATGGGCCCTTTGGCGTTTTCCGTCAGGGCCAGGACGACCAGGGCGACCCCGATGGTCATCAGTTCGTAAATGAGCGAAACGGGGTACTTGGTGACGTTCAGGAAAGAGATCAGGGTAAGGGTAGGGGTCTTCTGTACGCTCCAGGGATTGGGGTCGCCGTAGGTATT
>CAZJDB010000028.1:0-15380 GCA_964544695.1 uncultured Chitinophagaceae bacterium | reverse complement strand
GTTGCAAAAGAAACGGAGGCGTTATGATCGGATACCATTTTACCCGGTTCGACCCTGACAATCAGGCAAAAACCACCTTTGACAAACTACTGGACATTTTCCTTCAACTGATTACGTACACCAGCGGAGACGTCGGGGAAGCCCTCAACTGGCTCACCCAACTGGATAAAGAATATGGTCTGACCAGTGATGAGTATGGGTTGGGTGATTTCATAGACGAGCTGAAGGAAAAGGGCTACCTGGAAGAAAACAAGGTGGATGGCTCCATCAAGATCACCCCAAAGAGCGAACAGGGCATCCGGAAACGTTCCCTTGAAGAAATTTTCGGGAAGTTGAAGAAGACCCGCCAGGGAAACCACCAAACCTTCAAACCCGGTCAGGGCGACGAGGTAAATCCCGACACACGCCCCTTCCAGTTCGGGGATACGGTAGAACAGATCGACTTTACCAGCAGCATCCGGAACGCCCAGATCAATCATGGCCTGGAAACGTTCAACCTCCAGGAGGACGACCTGGAAATCAAGGAGACCGACTTCAAGACCCAGACCTCTACGGTCCTGATGATCGATATTTCGCATTCCATGATCCTTTATGGTGAAGACAGGATCACCCCTGCCAAAAAGGTCGCCATGGCGCTGAGCGAACTGATCACCACCAAGTATCCCAAGGATACGATCGACATTGTGGTCTTCGGCAACGATGCATGGCCCGTGGAGATCAAGGATTTGCCTTATCTACAGGTAGGTCCCTACCACACCAATACGGTGGCGGGACTGGAGCTCGCCATGGACATCCTCCGGAGGAGGAGGAACCCGAACAAGCAAATATTCATGATCACCGACGGCAAACCCACCTGCCTGAAAATCGGGAAGAAATACTATAAGAACAGCTTTGGCCTGGACCGGAAAATCACCACGCGGTGCCTCAACCTGGCAGCCCAGTGCAAAAAGCTGAAGGTCCCCATCACTACCTTCATGATCGCCTCCGATCCCTACCTGCAAAGGTTTGTACAAGAATTCACAGAGACCAACAACGGGAAAGCCTTCTTCGCCTCCCTGGACCACCTGGGATCATTTATCTTCAAGGATTTCGAGAGTGGCAAAAGGAAAACCGTTTATTGACGCGCCGCCGGCGCGCCAACATAATAAAGCACGTACATGACAAAAGAACAAATCAACACGCTGGGCAAATTAAAGAAGAGCGGATATACGGCTAAAAGTGTCAAGGAAGAACTTCGTCAGAACCTCATCCGGAAACTGAAAACCAAGGAACCCACCTTCCCGGGCATCATAGGCTATGAAGACACCGTCATTCCGGAAACCGAGAGGGCCATTCTCTCCCGTCACAACATTCTTTTCCTGGGCCTGAGGGGCCAGGCCAAAACCAGGATGGCGCGTCTGATGACCGACCTCCTCGATGAATACATCCCTGTCGTCGAAGGCAGCACCATCAACGACGATCCCCTGAATCCCATCAGTCTGCACGCACGGACGATCATTGCAGAGCGCGGCGATGACACGCCCGTGGCCTGGGTCCACCGCAGCGAAAGGTACGGGGAAAAGCTTGCTACCCCTGACGTCACCGTGGCCGACCTGATCGGGGACATAGACCCCATCAAAGCCGCCAACCTCCGCCTCAACCTGGATGACGAACGCGTCCTTCACTACGGCATCATTCCCCGAAGCAACCGCGGCATTTTCGTCATCAACGAACTACCCGACCTGCAGGCGCGCATACAGGTATCCTTGTTCAATATCCTCCAGGAGGGAGACATCCAGATCCGGGGCTTCAAACTTCGCCTGCCCCTGGACATCCTGTTTGTCTTTACCGCCAACCCCGAGGACTACACCAACCGGGGCTCCATTGTCACGCCCCTGAAGGACCGCATCGAAAGCCAGATACTCACCCACTATCCCAAAACCGTGGAGGCCTCCATGTCGATTACCGCCCAGGAATCGGACATCCACCCCGACCAGGTAAAGCGCATAGAAGTGAGCGACCTCGTCCGGCGCCTCATCGAGCAGGTTTCCTTCGAGGCAAGGGCCAATGAATACGTGGACAAAAAAAGCGGCGTTTCGGCCCGCCTCACCATAGCCGCCTACGAAAACGCCGTCAGCTCCGCCGAGCGCCGGGCCATCCTCAATAATGAAAAGACCACCTTCGTTTGGATCGGAGACCTGGCCGGCATCATTCCCAGTATTACCGGAAAGATCGAGCTCGTCTACGAAGGAGAACAGGAAGGCCCCTACCAGGTAGCCTATAACCTCGTCGAAAAAGCCATCCGTACGATATTCGTCCTATACTTTCCCAACCCGGAACAACTCAAGAAAAAGAAGGGTCGCGACGATTCAGGCGACGCGGGGAACCCCTTCCGCTCGATCACCACGTGGTTCGACCGTGGCAACCAGCTCAACCTGTACGCTGATATGACCGATGCCGCCCGCATCCAGGAATTATATAAAGTCGACGGCCTCCACGCCATCGTTAAGAAGTACTTCAAAGGCGCAGGTGACAAGGAAGCCGCCCTGCTCATGGAGTTCGTCCTCCACGGCCTTTCCGCCTATTCCCTGATTTCCAAAAAGGTCATCGACGGGAAGATCGAGTTCAAAGACCTCATGGGGTCGATGCTCAACTTTGGCAGCAAAGCAGGATACGAGGAGGATACGGACGTGAACGAGGAGGATTTTTAAATTGCAAACCCATCATCGTTTTTTACCAGAAGGATTGGGGGTAATTAATTCCTTAGGGAATCCATGCTTTTCGAGGAAAGCCTTAGATTCTTCCGCTTTTTTTACGAAATAAGGGTCATCGCCATAGTCTTTGACCTTGGCATTTACATTTGTTGGTTTCTTATTTGTTTGTTTTTTACTCATTGCGCGCATCATTTCATACCTCCTGTGCATTATAAATTTACAACTTATTTACGCTTGACCAAAAAGGCCAAATAATGAATACCCTTTTGAAATGGCTGCCAACCAGTTTCCGACACAAATCCAAAGACGTCCAATATTGGTTCGATACTTTGCAAATTAGCAGAAATACCTATTTGATACAATCTTGTTCGGGCGGAAGTGCTCCCGGTCGCATATACCAGGGCATCTGGGAAATGCTCGGTAAACTTTAAAACCGATGCTGCAACGGTAGCGAGAACTTTATCCCGATCTGCGTTGTTAGTAATAGCTAAATCATCGATCATCCCGGTATCAGGGTTTAAATCCCCGAACCCAAGATGAAAATAGGTTATCCCATTTGCGTTTTGTGGGCTGTATCGAACGACCTTCCTGATTTTACCCTTAGGCCCTTCGCTCACAAATTCAAAATCCAAGAAGGAATCACTTGCCGCAATCCGATACTTCTCCAAGTCCATTCACAAATATAATGGACTATATATCAAAAATGAAATAAAAATGTTGTTTTATGAAATTTAAGACGGTATCACATTCACCTCCCTCTCCAGCTCGACCCCAAATTTCCCCTGGACACTCTGAAGAATCTCCTCCGAAAGATCAAAAATTTCCTTCCCCGAAGCATCCCCATAATTGACTAACACGAGTGCCTGTCGCTCATGCACCCCTGCATCCCCGCGGCGGAAGCCCTTCCAACCGCATTGTTCGATCAGCCACCCCGCAGGCAGCTTCACGGCGCCGGGGAAATCCGATTCAGCGCCCACATAAGGCTCCTGGGCGGCCGGATAGGCGGGCATCGCAGGAAAATCAGCATGAAGGCGATCGTAATCGGAGGTGGTGACAATGGGATTCTTGAAGAAACTGCCGGCATTGCCTATGCGACGGGGATCGGGGAGCTTACTGTTCCGGATTCGGATGACGGCATCACTGATGGCGCGAAGGCTCAGATTCTTTATCCCCATTTGTTCGAGTTCCTGATTAATGGCCCCGTAGCTGGTGTTGAAAACGGGCCGTTTGCGCAGGCGGAAGGTCACGTACATGATGGCGAACTGATCCTTGAATTTCCCCTTGAAAACGCTGTCCCTGTACCCGAAGGCGCAATCATTGACACTGAAGCGCTCGATGGTATTGTCGTCCAGCTGATAGGCTTCCAAATCCTGGAATACTTCCCTCAATTCTGCCCCGTAGGCTCCGATATTCTGCATGGGGGCTGCCCCCACACAACCGGGAATCAGGGAAAGGTTTTCCACACCTCCCAGACCAGCGGAGATGCAATGCTGGACGAAGGCATGCCAGTTCTCTCCTCCTCCCACGCGCAGGTAAACATAATCGTCATCCTCCGCCACCGTCTCAATCCCCATGACTTCATTCTTGAGGATAACCCCGTCCACGTTGCCTGTAAACAGGACGTTGCTGCCTCCTCCCAGGACCATATGGGGCATCCCCTTTTGGGACGAAAGAATGCCTGCCAGCTCAATGCCGTCGGCAAAGGGCGCCAACTTACGGGCCCGGACTTCGATGCCGAAGGTATTGTATGGCCTCAGCGATATATTTTCTTGAATTGTCATATCCGCAAAAATTACAAATTTCAAACCGGATCCACATCAGCAATAATGTTAACGCTCCGAAACCGCTTATCCGCGTGCACTAATGCCTCCGCAGTTTTCAGAGCAGCCTTGCACCTTGGAATGATCTGCCCGTCCCGGGGCAGCTTGATCAGGAGTTCAGCCAGGTATTGTCCCCGGACCCTGTTCACCACGGGGACCGCCGGGCCAGTCAGGTAAGCCCCAAATTCAGCGCGTAAGACAGAAGCAAACGCTTCCGCCGCACTCCACACGACATCCTCCATCCGGTGTCGAAAGATGATCCGGATCAGCCGGGAAAAAGGTGGATAAGAAAACTCGCGACGGCTCAGGATTTCATAATCGTACATGGCCTTGTAGTCGTGCGCCTGCACGAAAGCCAGGACAGGGTGTTTGGTATCTGTCACCTGGATTATGACCGCCCCCGTGGCTGCCCTGCGTCCCGCCCTTCCGCTGACTTGTTCCATTAGTTGGAACGCCCTTTCGTGCACCCGGAAGTCTGCAAAATGGAGCATGCTGTCCGCATCCAGAATGCCCACCAGGTCCACGTGGCCAAAATCCAGGCCCTTTACGACCATTTGAGTGCCCACGAGAATATCCACTTTCCTTTCTTCAAACAAATGAATGAGTTGCTCATGGGCTGTCTTTCCCCGGACCGTATCCAGATCCATGCGAGCTATACGGGCATCCGGGAAAGTTTCGTTGAGTACCTCCTCTACCCTTTCTGTCCCGAAATTCTTTTGGATAAAATGATGGTTTCCGCAGGCGGGACAAGTGTGCAAAACGGGATAATTGGTGCCGCAATAATGGCATTGCCAGCGTTGCGCCGCTTTATGGTACGTAAGGGTAACCGCACAGTTCTGGCATTCGGGGATCCAGCCGCAGGTGGTGCACACCTGGTAGGGCGTATATCCCCTGCGGTTTTGAAAGAGAATGACTTGCTTGTCCCTGGCCACAGTATCGGTGATCGCTTCCTGTAAAAGGGGGGATAAGAGCACTTTCCCCTTTTCTTCGCGCACTACTTTCCTGGTATCGATCAGGGTGATCGGGGGCAAATCCAATCCCCCATATCGCTCGGAAAGGGTAACCAATCCATACTTCCCCTGGAGTGCATTGTAATAACTTTCGATGGCCGGCGTGGCGCTGCCCAAAACCACTTTTCCCGAATGCAGGTGGGCGTAATAAATCGCCGTATCCCTGGCATGATACCGGGGAGCCGGCTCCTGTTGCTTGTAGGAGGCATCGTGTTCCTCATCGACGATGATGAGTCCCAGGTCCGAAAAAGGCAACAAAAGGGAGGAACGCGCCCCCAATATGATGCGGATCTCCCCCGACTTGACCTTGTTCCAAATCTCCACACGTTCGTTTTGGTTGAATTTGGAATGGTAGATGGCGATATATCCCCCGAAGTGTTTTTGCAAACGACGGATGATCTGGGCCGTCAGGGCGATTTCCGGAAGGAGGTAGAGCACTTGCTGCCCCCGCGCCAGAAAGGATTCGATAAGTTTTATGTATACCTGCGTCTTCCCGCTGGAAGTCACGCCGTGCAACAGGCAGACCGGCTTTTCGGAAAAAGCTGCTTCGACACCTTCGAGCGCCGCTTCCTGTGCCGGCGACAACGTAAAATCGATACTTACTTCTCGCGGCAGATACTGCAAACGATCCACCTGTCGCTGCTCGATGAGTAACACGCCTTTCGAAGCCAATCCTTTCAACTGATCCAACGAAGCCCCCGATTTCTGCAACAGGTCCTTTTGGGTGACCATACCTTCCTGTCTGACCAGGTGTAGGTAAGCCAGGAGCAACTCCATTTGTTTGGGCGCCCGGGTCCAGTTGTTCAGCAACTCCGCCAACTGCTCTTCGGCAGCATATGAAGGATGAAGCACTACGTATTTTTCGGTCCTTGCCTTATACGTATCCTGAAGGGCTTCCCAAACATAGCAAACCCCTTTCTCAATCAGCGACTTGACGACAGGATAAACATGCGTGACATCGAGGATTTGCTGCACTTCGCCCATACGCAGCTCGTGGCGCATCAGTAGCCCTTCGGCCACCACGTATTCATTTTGATCGAGCCCCGAAAAATCATCCCCGTATGCGTCATTGAATACCAGCACCGATTCACTGCTCAACTTAAAATGCGCCGGCAAGGCGGCCGCCATTACTTCCCCCTCGCTGCACATATAATATTCCGCCATCCAGGCCCAAAGGGCGAGTTGAGCCTGATGCACGATAGGCTGGTCATCGATGATGCCCTCGATTGGCTTGGGATGGAAAGCTTCGGGGCCTTCCCGGTGGAGATCCTTTACGATCCCGGCGTATTTCTTATTTTTGAGGGAGACCTCGACCCTGCATCCCACCTGGATCCTGGGCAGTAAATGGTCAGGGACGGACCAGGTGTAATTTTTAGGTAAAGCCAGCGGTATGATGATCTCTGCGAACAAGCGTCTCCCCCGAATTTCCCCGCAATATACTAACTTTGACGCCCTATGGCGGACAAACGCACAGTCGCTTTCCACACCCTCGGATGCAAGCTCAACTTTTCCGAGACGGCTACCCTTTCCAGGATGCTGGAATCGGAAGGTTTCGAAAAGCGCGACTTCGAGGGTTTGGCGGACGTGTACGTCATCAACACCTGTTCCGTCACCGACAATGCCGACAAGGAATGCCGCCAACTGGTTCGCCGCATCCAGCGCAAATCCCCGGCCAGCCTGGTGGTGGTAACGGGGTGTTACGCCCAGCTCAAGCCCCGTGAAATCGCGGAGATCCCCGGCGTGGACCTGGTCCTGGGCGCTGCCGAAAAATTCAACATCGCGTCGCACCTCGCCGAGTTGACCAAAGGCGAGAGCGCCCGCATTTGCAGTTGCGACATCGAAGAATTATCCGGGTTTCACCCGTCCTTTTCCCTGGGAGACCGGACGCGCGCCTTTCTGAAGGTCCAGGATGGCTGCGATTATAACTGTTCGTTTTGTACGATCCCCATGGCGCGCGGGCGCAGCCGGAGTGACAGCATCGAAGGCGCGGTAGCCAATGCACGACAACTCGCCGCAAACGGTGTCCGCGAGATCGTCCTCACAGGCGTGAACCTGGGGGACTTCGGCCGTGGTGGCCCGGCGTCGTTTTTCGACCTGGTACAGGCCCTCGAGGAAATCGACGTGCGATTTCGCATTTCCTCCATAGAACCCAATCTCCTGACCGACGACATCATCCGCCACGTCGCAAGCAGCCGGCGCTTCATGCCCCACTTCCACATCCCCCTGCAAAGCGGCAGCAACCACCTCCTCGGCCTGATGCGTCGCCGCTACCGCCGGGAATTATACGCCGAGCGCGTCGCGCTTATCAAAACGCTGATGCCCCACTGCGCCATCGGCGTGGATGTCATTGTGGGTTTTCCGGGAGAAAGCGAAGCCCACTTCCGCGAAACGTTCGACTTCCTGCACAGCCTGGATATTTCCTACCTGCACGTATTCACTTATTCCGAACGCGATCACACCCACGCCCTGACCCTGGGGCCAGTCATACCGATGGCAATTCGCCATGAGCGCAATAAGATACTGAGGAACCTCTCCTATAAAAAGGTGCAATCCCACACCGCTAGGCACCAAGGCCAGATCCGCCCCGTTCTCTTTGAAAGTCAGGACAAAGCGGGGACGATGGAGGGTTATACCGATAACTACATCAAGGTCAGCACCCCCTTCCGCCCCGAATGGGTCAATTCCATCGTAGATTGGCGCCTGTAGGCCATCCCAGCGGGCAAAGGCAACCCAAAAAAAATTTTGAAAAACGCCATTTCCTCCTATCTTTGCACTCCCAACAACGGAAAAAGGGTGTTTAGCTCAGCTGGTTTAGAGCATCTGCCTTACAAGCAGAGGGTCCGCGGTTCGATCCCGTGAACACCCACTCACAGGGCAACAAAGGGTCTCAGGATTTTTCCTGGGACCCTAATTTTTTATAATTGGCTGGTGCGATATATTTCATACAGCTTTTCCCTCAACTTCCATTGTTCTCTCTTTGAGGGAATGCTGATCCCAATCCCCCCCATCAGCAAGACGGTATTACCGGTATGGTTTTGAATCGCCTGGAACAAATAGCTGTCAAAACCCGGCGTCGCACTTACCTCTAACCTTGTGAACAAATAGGAATATGCGATTTGCCCCTTCAGGAAAATCAGTTCCCGGAAGCGGGGGCGCTGGATTCTTGGTGCGAGCACCTTAAAGGGCCAGTAAACCACATTTAGGTTCGGAACCACGTAATTGTGATAACCCACCGTCACGAAATGCTGTCCATCATTGCTGGAGACCTGGGAAAATCCAAAGGCATATTGCAACCCTGCGCTGGCGTTGACTTTCCATTCCTTCGAGAAAATTTCGTATGCCAGACCCCAGGTGGCCGTCGTTCCCTGGTAGGGTTCGAATCCGATCCCCCCGGTCATCAACAGGCAACCATCTTTACCCAAACCAAATGGTCTAATGCGGTCCATGAACTTCAATTCGAATAACCAGAAATTATCCTGGAAACTATGGGCGTGTACTACACTGAAATAAGGACCGGTAATGATATTCAGGTTGTATTTCCTGAAAAGGAAATAATTCAGGGAATCAACATACTTACTATTGTTTTGCCCTACGCAAGCCAAGGCAAACACCAGGCCCACTGTGGTCAGGATTGCTTTTTGCATGAGCGGAAAATGAGGTATTTGATATTGACATTGGGGCCTACGAAGAACAACCCGTAGTTATCGATAGACAAGCGCCGCGGGGCTTCATTATTCAATTGAACCTGCGGAGAGGTATATAGCCCTTCCATCAGGGTCCTGACGCCGACCGTAAAGGCCCAATGGTACCCCCATCCGCAATGGAAGGGAATCCCCCCGACTTCGAAATTACCCGAAACCTGCCAACCCATTCCTCCCAGGTAAGGGTTCCTTTCCTGCCATACATACCCCTTGAAGTCCACCGATTGAATGACCGTATCGGGCATCCTGATGTAAGTTTGGATGGTGGACCCTGAAATGAAAAAGCCGGCCCTCAGGTCAAAGTCGCACATCAGGTCCACCATCTTGAAATCCCAGTCACGCAACAGAAAGGTCACGTTTTTATCAAGCATGAAAGTGAATTCCATCCCTCCGTTGGGGAAATGGTACTGGACCAGGGAATCATTGGTTTGTAATTTATCGTGCGTAATGCCAACGATAAATGTCAGGTTATTCAATATGGGTTTATCTGTAGCATTGGGTCCGAACAGTCGGATGTTGGCATAGATGGCATTGGACTGGTCGGCGATCTCATTGACGCCCGAAAGTGGCGTCGTCCCCGGCTGAACCACGTAAAACCTGGGCAGAGGTTTTAGGTTGTTCAATACGTGGCCTCCATACTTGAACCGGCTGCTGAATTGAAAGGAATAAATGGGGTCCAGGTCCAGGTCGACCTCGACCCAAAACCGCTGGTGCATCAACGTATCATCGTAAAAGCTATTGGGTTCCGGGTATTTCCAGTATTTCTGCCCGGTGGCGGGAAGCCCACAAATGAGTAAAAGGCAGCAGATTGTGGCCCCAAGGTAGCGATTCATGAAAGTAAGGTAGAAGGCTTGCGGTTGGTAAACAACCGTTAAAACACCCATTTTAACATCCGGGTTAACACCCGTCTTCGTAATTTTATGGAGTCAAAAAAGCAGTAGTAAAGTTTTTCTCATAAGCAGTTAGTTTTGGTGAAGCGGCCCCTGTATCTACAGGGGCTTTATTTTTAACCCTCTTTACAATTTCCAGTCTCTCTTTCGCGTTTTCAAGGTTGGCACCATGATATGACTAACCGCTGGACCCGCCGATTCCTCTTTTCACTATGCACAGGCCTCCTGGCCCAGCCTCCATTGTTTGCTCAATACGAATACCTCGCCACCGTCAATTACCAAAATGTCGCCGTCACACGCATCAGTAACATCCCCGGTATCACCTGGATATCTGACAATACCGCCTACGACCAGAATAACCAGCGCATCTTCTTTCGGGGAAGTAAAACCGATGGGCCTCCCTGGATGCTATACACCGTCAACGCTGTCACAGGCGCGACCCTGTCCAATCCTCAATGCCCTTCCGACATTTATGGCCTTGAATATGACAATGCCTCTGATGCCCTATATGCCCTTTTATTAAATTCGGCCTCACACGCTTTCTCCCAGGTCGATCCAACCACCGGAATTGCAAACCCCATCAGCAACATACCCTCTGCTTTGGGATATGTGGAAAGCACATTTGATACAAAAGACCACTGGTACATCCTCAATGCCGGATCTTCCCTGGTGGTTATCGATGCGGCAACGGGCAGCATTCTTTTCAATTCGGCGCTGTCGATTCCCGGAGGATTGAATTACATGGTTTTCGATAATACCCATCAAAAGCTGTTCGGCATTTGCGGCTCATCCACGACCGGTCTCCAGTTCGATTCCATCACATTGACCACCGGGGCCTTCCACCCGATTTCGGCACTCCCCCTACTCGAATTCTCGGACTATAATGGTTATGTCATTGACGAGGCCAACAGCAGGTACATTTTTGTGGCTACCATACCGAATACCGCAAATTGCGTGATCGATTCATTATTCGTACTGGATTTGAATTCGGGTGATATCCTATATCAAAATCTGTTTCTGTATACCAATACGTCAACCATCGCCACGGAGGATCTGGTCGACTTTGCCTTTGATCAAAAAAGGGAGGTGTTGTATGCGCTGAATTGGTTCCCGCCTACGGCCCAATATTCGGTATCCATAACCTATGGTAAGCCCCTTTGTCTGGACGCCCCTGCCCTGTTTACAGCGAACCCGAGCCCAGGTTTCGGCGATCCGGTAAATTACCAATGGATGATCAATGGCAGTCCCGTGGGGGCAGACAGCGTAGCGTTTATTACCCATGCCTTGCAGAACGGAGATACCGTTTCCTGCCTGGTTACCAGTGCCGCCTGTCCCGTTCCCGATTCGGCCGATTCCAGTGTCGTCGTACAGGTCCTGGATTCTATCCCCGCTTCGCTCACGATCAGCGCCTCGTCCACGGACATCTGCTCGGGGGACACTGTGACCTTTACTGCCCTGCCCATAAATGGAGGCAGTGATCCGACCTACGAATGGACGGTCGATCGGCAAGATGTCGGGAGCCATGGAAATAGTTTTGTAACTGACTCTTTGCAAAACGGGGACATCATCAACTGCCTGCTCTTATCCGGGGAAACCTGTATCGCGCCTACCCCATCGCAAGATTCGATTACCCTGACGGTCAAGCCTACACCAAAGGTATTTGCCGGGGACGACACGGTGATCATTCCGGGCGCCAGCGTCTACCTGGACCCCAGCATAACCGGCGTCATTTCCAGTTCTCAATGGTCTCCGTCGTCCGGGTTGAACAACCCTTCTATCCCGCAAGCCATCGCCACCCCGGATACCACGACCACTTATCAATTGACCGTGCAATCGAATGATGGTTGTACGGCAAAAGGATCCCTGACGATTGCTATCAGCCACCCCTTGAAAATGCCCGGCGCTTTTACCCCTAATGGGGATGGGATCAACGACATCTTCCGGATCCCGCCCTCAACCCCTCAGAAGATCACGAGTTTTTCCGTATTCAACCGGTGGGGAAACAGGGTCTTTTGGACGACAGACGCCAATGTCGGTTGGGACGGTACCGCAGCAGGTCGGCCTCAGCCTGTGGGCGCCTATGTCTGGGTCATCGAATATGTCGACTTGTTCACCCGCACCGCGGCCGTGGCTAAGGGGACAGTGGTGCTGATGCGATAAATCAATCCGCCACGCACCGAAACCCCAGGTGTTCCATTCCGCTATCCTCCGTACTTTTCATGCGCCGGGCCACCCGGTATCCCGAACAATAAGCGTCGTTGCACAAAAAAGACCCGCCCCGGATGACGCGTTTGATAGCATAGGGCTCATCGGGATCATAGCTCCTGGAAGGGCCGACAGGATTAACGGTCCCCCGGGACACCTCACGATAATAATCGCTGTTGTAGTAATCAGAACACCATTCCCATACGTTCCCCGCCATGTCGACCAGGCCGTACCCGTTCGGTGCATAAGAACCCACAGGGGCGGTATAGTAATATCCATCACGGACGGTATTCTTTCCGGGAAAACTTCCCTGCCAGGTATTCGCCTTTGGCTTTCCCGAGTCCACGGGCTCGTTGCCCCAGGGATAGACCTTATTCGTCAAGCCACCCCGCGCGGCAAATTCCCATTCGGCTTCCGTGGGTAGGCGCTTTCCCGCCCACTTGCAATAGGCCTGTGCGTCGAACCAGGAAACGTGGACGACCGGGTGGTTCCCTTTTCCGGCAATATCGCTGCCGGGCCCCTGCGGGTGACGCCAGGAGGCGCCCTTTTTCCAAACCCACCACTGGCTGTAATCATCCAGGGATATGTCATCCCCGGGAGACTCGAATACCAGGGACGCCGGAACCAATTCGCTTTCCGGGGGCTGGGGCGTCCCAGGGGGTAATTGTTTTTTCAAATCATTCCAGAGGGGCTTCCGCTCCGCAGTCGTGACATAGCCGGTTGCCCGAACGAATCGTTCAAACTCGGCATTGGTGACTTCATGCACATCTATCCAATATCCCTTAACTGTGACGTTGTGCTTGGGGTACTCGTCAGGGGCAGCCTGGTCGTTGTCGGCGCCCATGGAAAAGGTGCCCCCCTTTACCCAAACCATTCCCTGGTGGGAAGAAACGCCCGCCACAGGTAGCGTCAATGCCGCAGGCCGCGCAAAAGCGGCTGCGACGACGAACCGCTTAGGCAAATTCGATTCGCAGCAGATGGCCTTGGGTCGCACGAAAGCCGGCCGCTCCCCGCCCCGGTAGGCCGTCAACAAAATGAGGGCGGATATAAAAACGGGCTTCATACGATTGTCGTTTGCTCATCCCCCACCATGGGTCCTCCCGGCGCAAGCTCGCTCCCTTCCTTCCGGGATTTGAAAATGGGCCACAGGAATTGCGCATACCACTCTTCCTGCTTATAGAATTTAATGCCGTAACCGTTAGGATACTTGCGCGTGATCATGCCCGTGCCAAAGATGATGTCCCATAGGAAGAACATGTTCCCAAAATTCCCTTTATAATATCCAACCCCGTCATCGTGGGAATCCGCGTGGTGGGCCTGGTGGGTGGCCGGGGTAGAAATCAGCCTTTCCAGTACCCAGGCTACCGGGTGGAGGAATTTGTATTTATAGAAGGGTCTGTCCCAGGCGATACTCGAATGGGCGGACAGCGTGATGCACGATTTCAGCACGGTCACGAGCAGCGCAGGCCCGGCCAGCCCCAGGTAGACCAACGCCGCCGTTAGATATATCTGTGAAAAGAAAACGGTATAGATGAAGTTCTGGCGGCTGGCCATGGCCATACCCATGTAAGGAGCGGAATGGTGCGTCCTGTGGAACCTCCATAAAAAAGGGACCTGGTGGTGCAGTCGGTGATACCAATATTGGGTCAGGTCATCCGCCACGGCGATGATGGCCACTCCGCCCCAAAAAGGCACCCAGGCAAAATAATTGCGCAACCCCGGCAACACATGAGGCAACAGTATCAGGCCAAAAAAGGCCGTCACCGGGGCCAGCAGTACCTTGGGCGCCACAAAGCAAACGATGTCCACGACGCGCTCGTGCTTCGTCCACTTATTGTCGTACAATCCAAGGCCGAATTCCACGGCACCCAGCACCAGGGCAATGACGATAAAGCCCCAGGATTGGATGTTTTTAAAGATGGGTTGGAGGAAAGCCAACCCCCCGGGGAACCGGAGTGAGGGTTCCGGATGCCCGCCTCGTAATACGAACCAGGCATACACGGCAACCACAGGTATCGCGTAGATCAAAATGCTGATAAAAATATCTCTGGATAGTTTCCGCATAAAAAAGGGTTTACCTTTTTAATAATACTGTTATCAAATACAAGCTGCCTCCAATGACCAGCAGGGGCACCAGGAAGACGATCACGCCCACGAGTATCTTCTTACCCATGATGGAAATATCGCTAAGTGTCATAAAAATCATTTTATCGGTGCCTGGGTATCGCTTCCATTGGGATGATGTATCCTCTTATTGTACACATCGTACCAATCGATCAGCGGATATAAATGATTCGCCTGGGCTTGTTCGTCGAACTTCTTCTTCAACTCTTCCAGCTTTTCAGGGAATTTCGTCGCCAGGTCCACGCGTTCATTGAAATCCGTGGTCAGGTTGTACAACTGCCAGGCGTCGTCCTCCAGGCTTTTATCCGTGACGGTTTGCCCCGGTTTGAAATCGAAATCCACATTGTCCGGCCGGTGCGCGGCTTCGGCTTTCCAACCATTGAAATAGATCGAGCGGGAACCGAATATATAATAGTGCTGTACGGCACGCCTGGAGGGAGCGGATGCATCGCTGATAGAATAGGCCAGGGATATGCCCTCCACACTGTCCTGGCGAACACCCCGAATGACGGCCGGCGCCTGAATGCCCACCAGCTCAAGCGTAGTCGGGAATATGTCGATGACGTGGCCGTACTGGTTACGGATGCCGCCCCCATGGGGGATGAGCTTGGGATAAAAGACAATGAGGGGATTGTGCGTACCGCCCTCCGCGTCCGCATCCTGCTTCCACTCGCGGAAAGGGGTATTGGCCGCCTGGGCCCAACCCAGGGGGTAATTGGTGGTGGCGTTGGGCGTGCCGATCGAATCGATGTCGCGGAGGTTCACCTGCAGGTATTCATCCTCCGTTTTCAAGCGCGCCGAATTGCTTCGGGGCTCTATCACGCCTTCCGAAGTCCCCTCCTTACTCGCACCATTATCCCCGATGATGACGTAAACGAGGGTATTTTCCAGCAATCCGCTCTCCCGGAGGTAGTTGATCAGTCTCCCGATTTCGAAA
>CAZJDB010000027.1:0-2120 GCA_964544695.1 uncultured Chitinophagaceae bacterium | reverse complement strand
GGACGAATCCCTGGAAAGGCGCGGTTTCTTTTCGATCAATGCGCTTTGGAAAAACAAGATCGCAGTGCTCGTGGGTGACTATCTCTTGTCCAAGGGTATGTCCCTGGCCACGACCGAACACGACTACAAGGTCCTGCAGATCCTTTCCAGGGCCGTCAAGCAGATGAGCGAAGGGGAGTTGCTGCAAATGGAAAAGTCCCGGAATCTGAACCTCCGGGAAGATGTATATTACGAGATCATCCGCAACAAGACGGCCTCCCTGTTGAGCTCGGCCTGCGCCGCCGGCATATATTCGGCCACCTCGGACTCCGGGCTGACCGAAAAAATGTACCTGTTCGGTGAAAAGGTAGGCATGGCCTTCCAGATCAAAGACGACTTGTTCGATTACGGCCACGAGGACGTGGGAAAGCCCACAGGTAACGATATCAAGGAAAAAAAGCTGACCCTTCCCCTGATCCATACGCTGGGAAAGGTGGATGGGCATGTGCGCCGGAAAATGATCCATATCCTGAAGAACGAGCACAGGCGGAAGGAACAGGTGGCGTATATCCTTGACGAGGTGAACCGGGCCGGGGGCATAGCTTACGCCCGGGAAAAGATGCTGGCCTTCCGCGATGAAGCCCTGGAAATATTGCATTCCTTCCCTCCCTCCCCCATCCAGAGCGGCCTGGAGGATTTAGTGCGCTATACTACGGATAGAAAATATTGAAAACTGGGGACCGCATGGACAAGAAATGGAAAGTAAGATCTGCCGATCCCGCGCCGGTCAGTTCATTGAAGGATCAATTGCACATCCACGCCGCCCTTTGCACCCTGCTCGTGCAGCGGGAAGTAGATACGTTTGAGAAGGCGAGGGCCTTCTTTCGGCCAAGCCTGGAAGATTTGCACAGCCCCTGGCTGATGTTGGACATGGACAAGGCCGTCCTCCGCATAACCTCCGCCCTGGAAAGGGGTGAAAAGGTCCTGGTATACGGGGATTACGACGTAGACGGCACCACGGCCGTCGCCTGCTTGTACCAATTCCTGCGCGCCCGGCATGAACACGTAGGATTTTATATTCCGCACCGCTACCGCGAAGGTTATGGCATCTCGCGGGAAGGAGTGGATTTCGCCCACGAAAATGGGTATACCCTGGTCATCGCCCTGGACTGCGGGATCAAATCAGTGGACCTGATTGCCTATGCCCTGGGCCTGGGCATCGACTTCATCGTGTGCGACCATCACCTTCCCGATCCCGAATTGCCCCCGGCCATTGCCATCCTGAACCCCAAACAACCCGACTGCCCTTATCCCTACAAGGAGTTGTGTGGTTGCGGGGTCGGGTACAAACTGATCACCGCTCTGACCGAGGCGTGGGACCTTTCCCCCGAATCCCCGCATTATTACCTGGACTTGGTTGCCACCGCCATTGCGGCCGATATTGTCCCTATCACCGGGGAAAACCGTATCCTGGCCTATTATGGGCTTAAACGCGCAAACGAGTCGCCTTCGCCTGGAATCAAGGCCCTGATCCAACTCAGTGGCCTGGAAAAGACCCTGCACATGGGCAGCCTGGTTTTTGTCATCGCCCCCAGGGTCAACGCCGCGGGAAGGATGGACGATGCCCGTAAGGCCGTCCAACTGTTCGTTGAACAGGACCCCGGACGGGCGGGGGAATTGGCGGAAATGCTGCATAACGACAATTCGGACCGCAAGGATGCGGACCTGAGCATCACCCAGGAAGCCCTTTCCCTGATCGAATCGGATTTGGGGATGCGGGATCGGAAGTCCACCGTTTTGTTCAAGCCGCACTGGCACAAGGGGGTGGTGGGGATCGTGGCCTCCCGCCTGATCGAACGCTATTACCGTCCCACCATCGTCCTGACTGAATCCGGGGGGGTCATAGCAGGTTCCGCCCGGAGCGTGAGCGGGTTCAATGTTTACGAAGCCGTTCATAGCTGCAAAGACCTGCTCATCGGCTACGGGGGGCACTTCTACGCGGCTGGTCTGACCATGGCCCCCGAAAATTTCCAGGCCTTCTCGGACCGTTTCGAATCCGTGGTGGCCGGTTCCATCACGGATGATATGCTGGTCCCCCAACTCGGCATAGACGTGGAAGTGCGCTTTTCAGATTTGCTGCC
>CAZJDB010000026.1:0-10965 GCA_964544695.1 uncultured Chitinophagaceae bacterium | reverse complement strand
AAAAATCAGCCATAGCCTCCAAAATTGCCGAGTTGGAACAAATGGCCCTCATTGCGCGGATGAATCCCCATTTCATTTTCAATTGTCTAAATTCCATACAAAACCACCTGCTGGAAAAAGACATTAGGGCTGTTAACGGATTCATTACCAATTTTTCGCGCCTGATCCGTCTGACCCTGGACATTTCCGTTAATCCCCGGATCAGCCTCCAAACCGAAATAGATTATATTTCTACCTATCTGGAATTGGAAAGGAGGCGATTTGAAAATAAATTTGAGTACGGCATGCTGACAGATCCCGGGTTAGACGCCCGGGAATGTCATATCCCACCCCTAATCCTCCAACCCTATATTGAAAACGCCATTCTGCATGGAATAGCGGGCAGGCCTGATGATCGCGGACGTATAGAGGTCAGGATATCGGCTCATTCGGAGCGCCTCGTTTGTGTGATCGAGGACAATGGAGTGGGAAGGCGAAAAGCAGCGCAAAACAAAGCATCCAGGGGGAACAACTATCAACCCCTGGGTATGGCTCTGACAGCAAAAAGAATTGATTCCTTGAACGTTTCAGTCACCATCGAAGACCTGGAAGATGACGCAGGAAATGCTTCGGGCACCAGGGTTACTATACACTTCCCTATACTCGACCTATGATCAATTATGTCTTAATCGACGATGAAGCCGCCAATACCCGGACTATGAAAAAAATGCTCGATGCCTTCTGTCCCGATGCTTGCTTTTCGGGGATGGCTACCAGCGTGGATGAGGGCGAAAAGCTGATCCGTAAAGCCCAGCCGGACCTCGTATTCCTGGACATCCAAATGTCCCATGAAAATGCCTTCGACCTCCTCGATCGTATGGTGCCCGTAAACTTCGAAGTCGTTTTCGTAACGGCTTTCGAGGATTACAGCCTGAAGGCCTTCCGCTATTGCGCCCTGGACTACATCTTGAAGCCCGTGGACATAAACGAGCTGAACGCTGCCGTACGCCGGGTCGCCGAGCGGCATCGACTAAAGGAATTGAATGGCCAACTCCACCACCTTCTGGCCAACCTGCGTCAACCTGAAACCACCGCGCACAAGCTGGCGCTGCCCAATGTGGACAACCTCGTTTTCATCTCCGTGGACGATATCCTGCGTTGCGAAGCCCGGGGAGGATATACCCTGTTTTTTCTTAAGAACAAAGAGGAAATCCTATCCACCAAGGCCATAGGAGAATACGAGCAGATCCTTCCTTCCACCTTTTTTTTCCGCGTCCATCATTCCCATATCGTGAACCTGCGGTGCATCCGGAAGTACCACAAGGGGAGGGGAGGCCTCATCGAAATGGAAGGCGGGACAAAGATCGAAGTATCTGCCCGGAGGAAAACTCAATTCCTGAGCCGCTTCGGTTTTTGAAACACACTTATTGCCGTTTCGACACACCTATGGGAATGCGCTGACCCCTGGGATTTCCCGTTTTATCTTGGGGTCAAACAAGACACTTATGAAGCCTACATCATTATCGTTAACGGGCGCCTGCCTGGCACTCGCCGTGCTGGCCGCCAGTTGCTCGAAAAACCTGAAAACCCTCCAAACACCCACCCTTCCCCCGATCGCGGGAGGCGCCGGGTCGGATGGTATCATTTCTTCCTTGCCTTATGGCAGCACAACGGGCACGGATCGCCAGCTGATATGGGACCAAACGATTTCCGGCGCCACGACAAGCGTGGAGGTAGCCGTTTGGGGAGCCTACTCCTATGGAGAAATCAATACTGTCGAGATCTCAGTAGATTCTGGCTTTGTCATGGTTGGAGGGAGTGCCTCCATTCAGGCTCCTCCCGGTGGGAACCCAACGATCAATTCCCTCCTCACAGCCTCCTGGCCGGTCGATGACGGGACCTATATGAGCTATTATGCCGCTAACAAAGATCATGACCAGGTCTATTTCAGCGACCTGTATGCATACGTGGTCGGTATAAAACTATATGGCCCTGGTCATACCTTGATCCCCATGAGCACGATTACCTCCCACATGTACCTTGCCGAGGGTGAGGGAGGTCCCGCTGACCACCCGACCAAAACCATTACGGTACCCTCGGCTTATACCAGTCGCATCTTGAGCGGGGGAGCTTTCGATGATTATGGCACAGGCCCGGGAAACCTCCTGACCGAAGCCGACTGGAACACAACCTCAACCACCGCTTCGGGCAAGGACCATATCCAGGTAGACGTATGTCCGATCTATGACGAGGTCCTGGCCATGGACAACAACCCCATCACCGGATTCGGGTTGATCAATATTACCAATTTCTCCGGGTCTGCAGACATCACCGAACATTCGCAAAGCCTGTCGATTAACGTTGGGGCCGGTTGGTTGCCGATTGGTGTGGGTGCTCAATCCACCTACACCGGCCAGGGCAGGATGCTATACGAGATGTTTTGTAATAACCCTACCTATGCAGTTGTCGCTAGTAAAGACCAGGTGAATTCTGACATATCCGGTACGTTGAGTGGGATCGTATCGGCTATTCAACCGGCTCAATAGGGGTCTAAGGCTTAGGGGGCCCCATTGGGCCCCCTTTTTTACTATATTGGCGTCATGGAACAAATCTTTACGGACGCCCAATTCGACAACATCGATCACCCCCTGGAAAAGGGTGAATACGAACAATGCCGCTTCACCCGATGCGACCTGCCGGCCGCAGAGCTTTCCGGGATCGTCTTCATCGACTGTGTATTCGAGCGTTGCAACCTGAGCATGGCCGATACGGCCAGGACCACCTTCCGGGACGTCCTGTTCAAGGATTGCAAACTATGGGGCATCCATTTCGAAAAGTGCAGTGAATACGGATTGGCCTTCCGCTTCGAGGGCTGTTCCCTGAATCACTCCAGCTTCTTTGGAACAAAGCTCCCTAAGATGTCTTTCTGGGACTCCCAGCTCCGGGAAGTAGACTTTACCGATTGCGATTTGAAGGATGCCGTATTCGACAAATGCGACCTGACCGACGCTACTTTCGAAAATACAAACCTGGAAAAAGTCGATTTCCGCAGCGCCGAGCATTATTCCATAAACCCCGAACGGAACAAATTGAAAAGGGCAAAATTTTCCCTGACGGGCCTGCCCGGGCTATTGACCAAATACGACATCGACATCTATTGAATATGGTGTTCAGCCATGAACGCCTGTGTCGTGATCCACCAGGGCCACGTGGGATCCCACACATTGCTGACCCCGGGCAATACCTTGCTGCTGGACCAGAGGACGATCCCATTCACCTGGGGGTACAGTGTTTCCAGCTCACACCTCCAAACGGCCGTGTCTATGAATTGGTATTGATCCGGAGTGCCGTCATGGTATTGGGGCCATAAGAAAGCATATACCGGTTTAATCACATTGTATTTGTGCAGCTCGCTGAGCGTAGCACTGACGAAGTCCTTCCAGGAGTCTGTGTCGTCATCAAAGGTGTAAAAGGAAGGGAAAAACATCGCTACCTGTTGGGCTATGGGCGTCAGGGCAATATTGAGTTGCTGCCAATTGAGATAGTTGGTGCTTCCCAAGGGCCCGATATTGGTCCAATTGTACGCATCGTTCGGCACTACCCCATAAAACCCCAGCCCGTTCGGGTCATGTTCCTTGAACACATCGATTACCGTCATGAAGGAATCGATGGTCGAGGCCAGGGCACTGTTGCTGTAAGACCAGGCCTCGATGTCCAGGCAGGCCGGGACGCCTGTCATGGCAGCGGCCTGGACGGCCAGGGCCGCCACCTTGCTGGTGTCGGGGGATTCATCGGTGGAGGAGGTAAACAGGCTGGTTTCGTTGATGAGGTCGAGCTGTTGGAATCCAATCGTGCTCAGCGCAGGCATATTCTCGTACTGCATGGCGCTATACATGGTGAATGACGTCGGCGGCGGGTTGTTCTTCGAGCACCCCAGCAACAAGACGGCGCTTCCCGCGATTATCAGGTGTTTCATAGTACGAAAAGTAAGAAGCCCTGTTGGCATTTTCAGACCCGATCAGCGGACGGTCGGTTTTTTAAGTAGGTGGCGCCCCCGGCTGGCGCCCTCTTCTGGCGCCCCCGGCTGGCGCCCCCGGCTGGCGCCCCCCGGCTGGCGCCCCCCGGCTGGCGCCCCCCGGCTGGCGCTCCCCGGCGCGGCGGCTCACGCAATTTTTTCTGCAATATACGCCGCCACCTCAGCCAAACGATTGGAAAATCCCCACTCATTGTCATACCAGGAAGCTACCGACAGGAGTCCTCCCTCCTTGGCCGTCAGGGGCAGATCCATCAGCGAGGAATGCGGATCGGCCACGATCCGGGAGGACGCCCACTGCCCCTCCAATACATCCATTACCCCCGCCAGTGGCCCTTTAGTGGCGGCTGCCCGGAAGGCATCGTTGACCTGTTGCACCGTGCATTCTTTTTCGGTAATCAGGTTCAGCTCGGCAATACTACCCGTGCGCGTAGGCACCCGGTATGCTTTTCCCGTCACCTTCAAATCCTTCCAGATGAATTGAAGGGCCCTGGCGGCGCCGGAAGAGGAGGGGATGATGTTCTCAGTGGCCGCCCACGAATCGCGGATGTCCTTCATAGGCTGATCCGTAAGGGACTGGGAATTGGTATAGGAATGGACCGTGGAAAACAATCCGTATTGAATGCCAAAGTTCTCGAGAATCACCTTGATGGGCGCGGCCAGTGCATTGGTGGTACAACTCCCCATGCTGATGATGCGGTGTGCTCCCCGGTCGAATTTTTCCAGATTAATGCCCTTGAGGAGAACCGCGTCGCAGTCCGCCAGGGTTTTACTGGGGGCGCTGACCAGGACATACTTGGCTCCCCGGTCGAGGTGGGCCTGTGCGCCCGCGCGGACAGTGGCCCTTCCCGTGCAATCGACAACCAGGTCTACGCCCAGGGCGCCCCAGTCGGGTATCGCCGCCGCAGCATTGAAGTAGGGGATGTCCCGGTCTCCGATCAGCAGATGACCCTCTTTCCCCGAAACAGGCTCGTGCCAGCGTCCGTAATTGGTATCCACGGCAAATAGGGCCGCAAGCGTGTACTCGTCTTTGATGTCCGAAACCGATGCGGGCACGAAAAGGCCCTTAGACAATCCGATCCGCAGGAATTGCCGGCCGATGCGGCCGAATCCATGCAAGGCAATTTTAGGCATATGATAAGGTGTTTAGGTGCTGTCGTACCGCCGGCGCGACTTCATTTGCAAATAACTCAATAGAATGCATCTGAGGAATATCCCCCGAAATCATTTGGGCCATGAAGCGAGTGTGCCCAAACAAAGAATGCTGATAAACGATTTTTTCTACTACCGACGCGACATCGCCCACGAATAACGGCCCATCGGGCGCGCGCAATCGTTCGAAGTAAGGACGCGTGATCGGTTGCCAGCCCCTTTCCTTCCCGATCTTATTCATCAGCCGTTGATAAATGGGCCAGAATTGGTCGGCCGCTTCGTCGGAAGTATCGGCAATGAACGTATGAGCATTGATGGCAAGTGGTAAAGCGCCCGCATCGTGCCCGGCCTTGGTGGCCGATTCCCGGTATAGCTTGATGAGAGGGACGAACTGCTGTGGCGAGCCGCCCAGCATGGCCAGGGTCAGGGGAAGGTTCAGGGTTCCCGCCCTGACCACCGAAGCGGGAGTGCCTCCAACGGCGATCCAAACGGGCAAGGGGGATTGAACAGGTCGTGGATAAACCCCTTGGTTTTGAATGGGCGAGCGGAAGCGCCCCCTCCAGTTGATGACATCCTGACCAATGATTTTCAAAAGGAGTTCCAGCTTTTCTTCAAACAGGGCATCGTAATCTTCCAGGTTGTACCCGAACAGGGGGAAGGACTCTATGAAGGAGCCCCTCCCCGCCATGATTTCCGCCCTGCCGCCCGAAACCAAATCCAAGGTGGCGAAGTTCTGGAAAACGCGGACCGGGTCCGCGGAGGAAAGGACCGTTACAGCGCTGGACAAGCGCAGGCGTTGGGTGACGGAGGCTATGGAAGCCAGGATTATTTCGGGGGCGGAAACGACATAATCGGCGCGGTGGTGTTCTCCAAGGGCAAAAACATCCAACCCCCATTCGTCGGCCCGCCTGGC
Source organism: uncultured Chitinophagaceae bacterium (assembly GCA_964544695.1). GTDB lineage: Bacteria > Bacteroidota > Bacteroidia > Chitinophagales > Chitinophagaceae > Dinghuibacter. The sequence continues at coordinate 4,888 of CAZJDB010000026.1, read as the reverse complement.
TTCTTCGATAAGTTCCTGAATGCGCCTGTAACCTTCTCCGGCGCCGGCGATTTCTCCGAAGGTGCTAATCCCTAATTCCATGCCCGAATTTCGGAAATATCCGCTTAACTTCATCAACCCGAGACAGGGGTTTATCCACCATGAAACAAATAGATACCGCACAACGAGGGTGGTTGCATCAAACGGTTTGTTTGTTGGATAATTCAAATATTATTTGCATCGCACAGAAACGGAAACCCCTTCAATGGTTCGGAGCCCAACTGACCCAATTTCTCGTGCAGATGAACAGCTCTGAAATATGCGCTCTCCTGGGAAATAACCTGCGCGATGTAAACGACCTGGCCTACCAGCTCTGTGAATCGATCCCCTGTGAATATGAAATAGGGAAGCGGGGTCGGGCCGTGCAGGACTTCATCCTCAACTTTACCACTCAGCCCGAGCGACGCTATTTTATCTGGCACGATGCCCAGCAACTGTTCCGCTCGAACCGCCCCCTCTTCGACGTCGTACTGGCGCACCTCGAAAATGCGGCCCTCCCGCACACGAATGGGGTCGCGGCCCCCGCTCCCAGCCAGCGCATTATTTTTCTCTTCGACACCACCGCCGAAGAGGAGGTAAGAGGTTTGGGAGAAGTCGTTTCGGTGATTTGAATTCCCTTTATTTTTGCTAACTTGCATACTATGTACACGTTAGATAGAATAGTGGACATTTTACGCAAGTATCGCTGTAGAAATCTCCGGGCCTATGGGATTGAATTTTGTCGAAATGGCCGATGAAATCGAAGGTTTGTTGGGTACAAAGTAGATGTGGTTCCAAAAAGGTCCATCAAGGCTGCCTTCTTGCCCTATGTAGAAAAGGACATTGTTTATGTCTAGCAGACCGCCTTCCCCGGTCATAGTGGATATGATTGCCTGTATTGATCATGTCCACATGTATACGGCCCAGCTTACATTTGAACAATTTGAGCAAAACCGGCACCGATCTTCCAGTTGTTTGGAATGTGATCGTAAATGAGTTGCCCGGCCTCAAAGATGAATTGGAAAAAATACACACCATACTACGCGCAGAGGGCAAATAGCCGCCTCAAAGCGTACGCCCATTGTCCGCTTCCGGACAAAGTCCATCCACGCAAAATTCAAACAACGGCCTAAAAAACAGCCATTTACAACTCCGGCATTCCATTGGCTATCCAAAAAGGCATGCTGCGCAACTACTTCAAAACCGCCCTCCGCAACCTGCGGAACAACCCCACCTTCAGCTTCATCAACCTCACGGGCCTCGCCCTGGGAACCTTGTGCTGCCTGTACATCGTCCTATACGTGGAAGACCAGTACAGTTATGACAAGCAACATAAAAATACAAACGATATCTACCGGATAGATTCCAAACTGGGATTGTCCGACGGAGGCGAAGTCACGGCGACCGCCACTTCTCCCCCTATTGCTCCCCAGGTGAAAAATGACTTCGCGTTGGTGGAACAATACACGCGCGTATTTCCTACGGCTAATTTCGGTATTAAAGAGCATACCATACTTTATAAAGACAAGGTATTGACCGAAAAGGATCTCGTTTTTGCAGACTCTACCTTTTTTGATCTCTTCACCTGGCATTTCACCAACGGGACCCCCAAACAAGCCCTGTCCGAACCGTACACCGTCGTCCTGTTGAAACCAACCGCGGACAAAATTTTCGGCAGCGAAGATCCCATGGGGAAGATGATCACCATTAACAACGACTATGGGAAGCATGATTTCAAGGTAACCGGCGTCGTGGATGAAAGCCTGGGCAAATCGCAAATCCATGCAAACATCTTCGTCAGCATGAACAGCAACGGGCTCGGTTACTTTGCCTACCATACCGACCGCTGGGCGGGGGAAAATTTTGCCTATTCGTTCGTGCGTCTGCGCCCTAAAACCGACCCAAAACAACTGGAAAAGCAATTTCCCGCCTTCGTGAATAAATATGCGGGAGCGCAATTGAAGGACCTGGGCATGAAAAAAGCGCTGATACTGGAACCCGTTCGGACAATGCATCTCAATACAGAGTATCAAAATGGGTTGGGTAAAACCGTGGACCCATCTTTCCTCAGGATGTTACTGCTGATCGCCGGGCTGATCCAGGTCATCGCGTGCATCAATTTCATGAACCTGTCCACGGCCAGGGCGGCCCGCCGGGCAAAGGAAGTAGGGGTACGGAAGGTCCTGGGGGCAGATCGGAAGGAATTAATCAAACAGTTCCTCGGCGAGTCTTTCCTCCTGGCATTCACGGGGACCTTATTGGCCATTCCTCTCCTGATCGCCGCGTTGCCATTCCTGAACAGCATCACAGGCGCGGACATTCGACCGACGCTGCTGGGAAACTGGAATATTTGGCTTATCATGGCAGGACTCATCGCGACCACCGGCTTAATTGCGGGCAGCTACCCCGCTTTTTACCTGTCCGCATTCCGCGCGATAAAAGTCATCAAGGGGAACTTTTCCAACCATGTTTCCGCCGCGGGCATACGCCGGAGCCTCGTGGTCTTCCAATTCGCCTTGTCCATCCTGATGGTGACGGCGATCATCGTTATTTATAGCCAACTGCGTTTTATCGAGCACAAAGACCTGGGATTCGACCAAAACCAAAAGCTCGTTTTCGACTTCCGGACCGAGTCCGCGCTCACCCGGATGGATGGCTTTATGAACGACCTCCGTCAACTCCCGGAAGTAAAGGCGGTGGGAAAGGGGTCGAACTATCCCAGTCAGAATATTGGTAATGATTGGAGTTTTTTCAGGCCCGGAGGCGATGTATCCAATAGCCTGGATGTACCCTTGGTTTTCACGGATGACCAGTTTCTAAAAGCCGGTGGTATCCCACTGCTCGGCGGGCGGCAGTTCCAAACCACCGACACCGATAAGGTGATCATCAACGAAAACCTGGCAAAGGGGCTGGGACTCAAAGTAGGCCAGTTTATCGTCCCCCTGCATAACCCGCCCATGGAAATCGTGGGGGTGATGAAGGACATCAATTACCATTCCCTGCACCAGGACATCGGACCCCTTCTGCTCTGGTATGCGCCCAGGGGTCATAGTGGATGGGGTGTCCAGGTATCCCACGCGATCGTGAACGTAAATACCTCCGATTACAAAAACCTTCTCGCCAAAGTGGAAGCCGTGTGGCACCGGGACCTTCCCGCGGAGCCTTTCGAAGTCGGCTTCCTCAGCGACGAAGTGCAACACCTCTATGAAACGGAGATCACGCTGTCGAACATCATCAATACTTTCGCCCTCATCGCGGTCTTTATTTCGTGCCTGGGGCTTTTTGGCCTGGCGGCCTTCAGTGCGGAACGCAGGACCAAGGAAATCGGGGTGAGGAAAGTACTGGGGGCTAGCGTACCCGGCATCGTCAGGCTATTGAGCGCGGATTTCCTGAAACTCGTCGGGATCGCTTTCGTACTGGCGGTGCCCCCTGCCGTTTGGATCATGCACAACTGGTTGCAGGGGTTCCATTACCGGACGCACATTGCATGGTGGATGCCCGCCCTGGCTGGGGCTATGGCGTTCATCGTCGCCCTGGCAACGGTTAGTACCCAGGCAATCAGGGCCGCAATGGCCAATCCGATACGGAGTTTGAGGACCGAATAACCTAATTGACCGTGGTGGAATCGCTTTCGATCTTGCGTCCCTTCATGGTCCGGGCCTTCACGTCGGACTTGTCGATGATGTCCTTGTCGATGAGGAGCCTCGCCTGTACGCCCTTGGGTTGGATGAAGTAGGTATTGCCCTCGTACATGATCTTACCCGATCCGTTCATCCAGTCCTGGGCCAGGATTTGATAAGCGTTATTGCCCCCGTACGGAGGAACGCCAAATCCCAGGTAATTGCCCTGACCGGCCTCGAAGGCGACGTTCAGAGAATTGCTATAGAATCCCGTGCATACCCCGGGAGTCTTCTTCCTGAGCTTGATGATGTTGACATACTTCCCGTTGATCAGCTTGATTTTACCATCGGTGATGGTGGCGTCACGGGAAGACACGACGCGCCGAAGTTCCACATCGCGGTCCACATAAAACTGGAGCTTTTCTACCGAAATGTGGTTCTTCTCCAGGCGTGTTCTGACATCGGAGGTAAAATAAGATTTGGGTGAGGCGCAAGAACTCATGATTACAATCGCTGCAAGTCCTAAAAATTTTAACAACTTCATAGTTCGTCAAGTTAAGTTACTTAGAATGACTAGATCCTCAAACGTTTAAAAAAGACGTAAATTTCATCGAAAAAAATAAATTTCGTGGCATCGCCCATCTCACCCATCCTTTCGGTCCATCACCTTGGCAAGACTTATAAAAGCGCCGGAAAAACCTTAACCGTACTCCAGGAAATCGATTTTTCCCTGGAAAAGGGATCCACCAACGCCATCATCGGCCCCTCGGGCAGCGGCAAGACCACCCTCCTGGGCATTTGCGCGGGCCTGGATAGGCCCACCAGGGGCGAGGTTATCCTCACCGGGCACTCCCTCACCATAATGAGCGAAGACGAACTGGCCGAATTAAGGAACCACTCCGTGGGGTTCATCTTTCAAAACTTCCAACTCATGGCCAGCCTCACGGCCGTGGAAAACGTCATGGTCCCCCTTGAGCTGAGAGGAGATCGCCAGGCCCGGCAACGCTCCCTTGAGCTCCTGGCCAAGGTGGGCCTGGCGGAAAGGGCCCATCACTACCCGGTCCAATTGTCCGGCGGTGAGCAGCAGCGCGTGGCCCTGGCCAGAGCTTTCTCCAACCAGCCCAGCATCCTGTTTGCCGATGAGCCCACCGGAAACCTGGACGCGGAAACGAGTGAAATGGTAGTAAAGCTCCTCTTCGACCTCAACCGGGAGGAGGGGACCACCCTCGTCCTGGTCACCCACAATGCCG
>CAZJDB010000025.1:0-8506 GCA_964544695.1 uncultured Chitinophagaceae bacterium | reverse complement strand
GCTATGACGGCAAGATCGGCAACCGCACGGTCATCAAGAATTGCAAGACCATCAAGGACGTCTGGGTCGGCACGGATGCTTACCTGAAGGGCGCCAACAAGCTCAAGAACCTCACCATCAATTCTTCGGCCGAGGCCCCCTCCCAGATCGGGGAAGGCTGCGAGCTCGTCAACGGGATCATCGACTACGGATGCCGCATATTTTATGGGGTGAAGGCCGTTCGCTTCGTCATGGCCTCGCATTCCCAGCTAAAGTACGGAGCGCGTCTCATCAACTCCTACCTGGGCAACAACGCTACGATCTCCTGTTGCGAAGTGTTGAATTCCCTGATCTTCCCCGCCCACGAGCAGCACCACAACAATTCGTTCCTTTGCGCGGCCCTGGTCATGGGTCAAAGCAATATGGCCGCCGGGGCCACCATCGGTTCCAACCACAATTCCAGGAGTCCCGACGGGGAGCTTGTTGCCGGAAGGGGGTTTTGGCCGGGCCTTTGCGTCAGCCTGAAACACAATTCGCAGTTCGCCAGCTTCAACATCCTCTCGAAGGGGGATTACCCCGCCGAACTGCGCATCCCCATACCCTTTTCCCTCGTCAGCAACGACGTCTCCAGGGACCGCCTCGTGGTCATGCCCGCCTATTGGTTCCTGTATAATATGTATGCCCTGGCCAGGAATGCATGGAAATACACCGACCGGGACAAGCGCACCGAAAAAGTGCAATCCATCGAATATGACTTCCTGGCGCCGGACAGCATCGGTGAAATGGCGGAGTCCTTACGGTTGTTTGAAATTTATACGGGGAAGGCCCACCTGGGGCAGGGGAAACTGGATGTGGAATATGCCGCCGCGGGCCGCAAACTCTTGCAAAGCGGAAACCCCCTCCTGAATGAGTTGACCATCTTTGCGGAGGGCTTCGAAAACTCACCCCGCAAAACGGTTTTGTTAAAGGTCCCTCAGGCTTACGTTATCTTCCGGGACCTCATCGCATACTACGCCGCCATCCAGGCACTCGATTTCTTCCGGCGGAACCCTTCTGCAGGTCTCGTGGAATTCCATGCGCTGCGGCCCTCGCGTACGGAGGCCTGGTACAACGTAGGCGGCCAGCTCATCGAAAAAGATAGGCTGGATGATTTCCGGTCGCGTGTGCGTCAGGGGGGTATCAAATCCTGGGACGAAGTTCACAACTTCTATATCCAGGCCGGGGAAGCCTACCCCGATGCCAAGCTCAGCGATGCGCTTGCAGTGTATGCCGAAGTCTACGGCAATATCGACCTGATCCCGTTGCTGTGGAACGCCGTAAAGACCAAGGCCTGGATGGTAGACGGGATTTATGACTCCAGGGAAAAGGACTATTCCAATCCCTTCCGCGCCATGGTCTACGACTCCGAAAACGAAATGGAAACGGTGTTGGGCAAGCTCGAAGACAACAGCTTCATCGCCCAGGAAAGGAAAAACCTGGAGGACCTCACCCGGGAGGTGGAGGCCCTCACAGGGCGCCTTAGGCAAGCTCGCTAACGGGTTCACCTATCTCAATAAATAGTTTCTCCTTGGGTCTCCTCACCTTATTCTCCCGAACGAGCCAGTCATTTTCCTCGTCCCGGTATCCCAGCGTCAGGATCGACAGACTCCTCAGACCCTTTTCTTTCAGCCCCAGCAACTCATCGAGTTGGCTTGGATTGAATCCTTCCATCGGCGTGGCATCCACGTGTTCCATGGCTGCGGCGGCAATGGCGGTGCCGAAGGCGATGTACGTTTGGCGCGCGGCCCATTGATGGTTCACGGCCCCGTCCCGGCCCACCACCATCCCGCGGTATCTCTCCATCTTTTGCTTGGCTTCGTCCAGGGTTATCCCGCGCTGATCGGCCAGGTCTTTTTCAATATCGTCGAAGCGTTCGGGCGTAACGTCGTCCCAGGCGGCAAAGATCAGGAGATGGGAAGCCTCGGTGATCTGGGGTTGGTTGAAAGCGATGGGCTGGATCTTCTTTTTCAACTCATCGTTGTCCACAACAATCACATTGTAGGGCTGAATTCCCGCGCTGGAGGCGGACAGGCGAATGGCTTCGAGGATATTATCCAACTTGGCCTTTTCCACTTTTTTCCCATTCATTCTTTTGGTGGCGTAGCGCCACTTCATTGCGTCTATCAGACTCATAATTTATAACGTTTAAATATTAACTAACAGTGTTAGCTATTGGGGTAAAAAAATTTTAGATCAATGCATAAATGAAGCCTGTTATGGTATCCTTCAGGACCGCCAAATCCAGTTCTTCCCGTTCTTTTTCCGCATGGCCTCCCATCAATCGAATAGAGATAATTCCATGAAGGATAGACCAATACGATTGAAATTTGAGAAATACGTCCGAGCCCGAATGCGCTCCCGAGGCTATCGCTTCCTGAAGCACCGTTTTCACGACCTCGCTGAAGGCCTGGATTTCGGGCATAGACCTGGCCTGCGAACACGAGGGTATCCCTAAACCAAACATCAACTGGTACGCTTCCCGGTTCCCGGCGGCGAAATCCCAGTAGGCCAGCGCCATCGCCATTACCTTTTCCGCGGGTTTCTCGTGCGCATCCCTGGCTTTGGAAATTTGTTGCGTCAGGGCGTTGAATCCTTTCTTTACAAACTCGTTTAGGATGGCTTCCTTGCTGTCGAAGTGGCTGTAAATCACGGGGATGCTATACTCGATCGCCTCCGCTACCTTTCGGATCGACAGGGCCTGTACCCCGACCTCCTCGATCTGCTTCCAGGCGGTGTCGAGGATCAGGTTCCTGACCTCTTCTTTTTGACGATATCTGCGTTCGGCGACTCCCAATTAGTTGCGGTGCTAGATTTTATAACACCGTTAGCAAAGATAAGGCTTTTATTTGGCTTTTAGCGTATCGGGGGCATTATTTATCAGGGAATCGATTTTCGCCACCGTGTCTTTGGGGACCTTTACGGTGTCTTGGGCGGGGGGGGTGCCGGGGGTGGACTGGCAGGCGGCTAGTGCGACGAGGGCGAGGACAAAAATTTTTTTCATAATCTTTTTTTTGCGCCTGCGGCGCTGGGTTCTTTGCGCCTGCGGCGCTATTTTTTTCTGAAAAAAAGACGAATGGGCACCCCTGTATAATCAAACTGCTCGCGCAGCTTATTTTCCAGATAGTTTCGATAGGGCTGCTTAATGTCGTCGGGGTGATTGCAAAAGAAAGCAAAGGAGGGTACGTGCGTGGGCAATTGCGTTACATACTTGATGCTGATCGTCATGCCCCGCACCACCGGGGGATGGAACGCCTGAATCGCCTCTTTGGCATACTCGTTCAACTTGGAAGTCGGTATCCGCCTCAAGCGGTTCTTGTATACCTGGATTGCCGTTTCGATCGCCTTGTGAATGCGCACCTTGTCCTTCACCGAAATGAAAAGAATGGGCACATCTGTGAACGGCGCGAGCTTTTGTTTCAGCTCCTTTTCAAAATCCCTGGCCGTGTTGGTTTCCTTTTCCATCAGGTCCCATTTATTGACGAGGAGAACGATCCCTTTCCCTTTCCGGGCGGCGAGGGAAAAGATATTGAGGTCCTGCGCCGTCATCCCTTTGGTAGCATCCAGCAGGAGGAGACAAACATCCGCTTCATCGAGTGCCTTGATCGCCCGGATGACCGAATAGAACTCCAGGTCCTCTTCCACCTTGTTCTTTCTCCGGATGCCCGCGGTATCGATCAGTATGAATTCCTTCTGGAAAAGGTTGTAGTGGGTGTGGATACTGTCCCTGGTCGTCCCGGCCACCTCGCTGACAATGGTCCTTTCTTCGCCGAGCAAGGCGTTCAATAACGAAGACTTGCCCACGTTGGGCTGACCGATGATGGCGAATTTCGGGATGCCGGGTTCGGGCGGCGGGGGCTCTTCGCCATCCTCAAGGACGGGTTCTTCGACGGGCGCGATATCAGGTATCAGGTCGGCTACCGCATCGAGCAATTCGCCCGTGCCACTGCCTGTCATAGCCGCAATAAAAAATACAGGATCGAACCCAAGGGCATAAAACTCCGAGGCCTCCAGTAACCGGTCCGAATTATCCACCTTGTTGACAGTCAAAAACACGGGTTTGGTGGACTTCCTCAGGACATCCGCCATAGCTTCGTCCAAATCGGTGATCCCCGTGGCGGCATCTACCAGAAAAACAATGGCATCGGCCTCATCGATGGCGATCAATACCTGGCGCTTGATGGCTTTTTCAAAAACGTCCTCGCTTCGCGGAACGAACCCCCCGGTATCCACCACATTGAAGGTCTTTCCCGCCCAATCGGCTTCCCCGTACTGGCGGTCCCGGGTAACCCCGCTAACGTTGTCCACGATGGCTCTCCGCTGTTCCAGCAAGCGATTGAACAAGGTGCTCTTCCCCACGTTCGGTCTTCCCACAATTGCTAACGTAAATCCAGGCATGTCGAAATTTTTTATTCGTATCCGTATTCTTTCAATAATAAGTCGTTGTCCCTCCACTTGGGCCTCACCTTCACAAACAATTCCAGGTAGACTTTTGAACCCAGGAAGGCCTCGATATCCTTACGGGCTTCCATGCCCAGTTGCTTGATCATCTTCCCCCCCTCACCCAACAGGATCCCCTTTTGGGTTTCGCGCTGCACGACGATTTCGGCCCGGATCCGTATAATGTCCGGCTGCTCTTTGAACTCCTGAATGACGACGGCGGTGTGATAAGGAATCTCCTCAGCATATAATCGGTAAATCTTTTCGCGGATCATTTCCCCCACGAAAAACTTTGTCGGTAAATCGCTCATGTCCTCGCCGGAATAAAAGGGTTCCCCTTCGGGCAGGCGGGAAATGATTTCCGAGAGCAACGCCGGCACACCGAGGCCCGTCAGGGCAGAAATTTCAAGCACCGCCGAGGCATAGGGCTGGGAGGCAAAATAGGCCCGGGCTGCCTCAGGTTTTACCTTGTCTATCTTGTTCAGAACAACAATGGCGGGAACTTTCAGGTGCAGCTCCTTGAAAACGGTGTTCGCCTCCTCGGGATCGTCACCGGCATCGACGAGCAACAGCGCCAGGTCAGCGTCCTCCAGGCTACTTTTGACCGCGCGCATCATCCTTTCGTGCAATTTGTACTGGGGAGTGATAATGCCCGGTGTATCTGAAAAAACGATTTGATATTCGTCTGTGGTCAGGATCGCCTTGATACGATGCCGGGTCGTCTGTACTTTTGGAGACACAATGGCCATTTTCTCGCCAACCAGGGCATTGAGGAGCGTGCTTTTCCCGGCATTTGGCCGTCCGAAAATATTGACAAATCCAACCTTCATCGCGGCGAAGTTACCGCAAGACCAGAAATTATTTGGCAATTCATCGGACGCGTCCTATTTTTGCCGTCCAAACATCGCGAAGTAGAGCAGCGGTAGCTCGTCGGGCTCATAACCCGAAGGTCGGAGGTTCGATCCCTCCCTTCGCAACAAACCCCGGGTAATTCCGGGGTTTTTTTATGCCCGGACCCGCCTTTGTGGATAAAATATTTAGCATTAATTGCTAAATTATTTAGTATTTTTGTATGGAATTAGCCGGCAAAATCAAACGATGATTTCTCAGGTCCTTACAGTACTTGAAAATTTTTTGAGACAAGTACGTTTTGAGGAGGAAATCCTTTCCAATCTTTCCCCGGTCTTCCCAAAGATCGTGGAATGCAAGCTGGGAGATATTGCCCGCCGATTCCTCGTTTCTTAGTAATCTAAAAGCCACCTTATTCGTAAACTCAATGTACCTGGTCAATAATACGTCGAAAGCGTCCTTATTTCCACATCGCACATCCAGGAGTAACAATTGTTCATCAGTAAGCCCCTGCATATTATACAGTTTTATGTCGGAATATAGAGGCCTTTTACTGTATTTCCTATCCGTTTTTATACCCATTTTACAACTTATTGAAGGTGAAATAGGTATAAGATTACATTGCAGGGAAGTAATTAATGGATAATGGCTACCGACACACGATATACCGCTGCCCAGGCCATGATAACAGGGGGAAAGCTTAAGGCTTTTAAGGACTTGTTCGAAATCGTCCCTAAAACCGTTATGGCTGAGGACCTTGGTCAAAATTACAGGACTTTTGCTCAAAAAGTAACGGCTCCAGGCAAGTTTACGATGGCGGATGTTGCGGGAATGGGAAGGTTGATCGGGGTAGAACCTTCAAAGTTGGTAGACCTCATTATTCCGGATGTGCCCATGCCCCGGCACCGGAAAGGGTCATGAGGCCCTCCTCCTTCGGAAACGCTGATAAATTTCTTCGTACGATATCACAGATCGGTGGATGTTATGCCTTCGTATGATTTCCATGCTGAAATTTCCCATGAGCCTCCGGCCGGTATCGGCCCCCAGGATACGACAAATGCTCCGGGCCATCCCGGGGTGATCTCCGCGTTCGAACTGGTACCCGTTTTCGCCGTCATGAACCAGCTCTCCCAGTGCCCCCGCCCGGACCGCGATGACCGGCAACCCCGAGGCCATGGCCTCCATGGTGGCAATGCTTTGCAGTTCGGCGGTGCTTGCCGTTATGAAGCAATCGCCCAGTTTATACAGATAAGACAAATCCTCATCGGGGACGTACCCCGTGAAATGGATGTGGTCTGCGATGCCCAGTTCGGCAGCCTGTTTTTCAAGGGATGCCCGGCGAACGCCCCGCCCAACGATCAAAAAATTGAAATCGACCACTTCCAGGGCGATGGCCACCCCTTTCAATATCTCGTCAACGTGCTTTTCGGGATCCAATCTACCGACGGATAGGAGCAAGGGTCGGTCATCGAGTCCATACTTTTTCCGGATTTGTTCCTCCCTGCCGGCGGGATGATAGGCTTCCAGGTCGATCCCGTTCGATACGGCCGTCACGCGGACAATCAGTTTGTCGCGTATGAACCCAGCCGCCGTTTCGGTAGGCGCCGTGACCAGTTTAAGGCGGTTATAGGTTTTGGAAAATCCGCTCCACATCCATTTTTCCACCACCTTTTTGAGCAGGGGTGAACGGAAAAAATCGGTCAGGTTTTCGGGCATGAAGTGATTGGTGCCCACCACGGGTATGCCCAGCTTCCCTGCTACCCCCACCACCGCCCGGTTCAAGCCGAAATGGCTTTGCACGTGGATGATATCCGGGTCGAACGCGATCAGTATCTTCCGGATCCTTTCGGATAGGAACAACGGCATCGGTACGCGGACGTTGGGATACAAAAGGACGGGAAGGCTGGCTATCCCATACACATTGATGTCGTCGATCTTTTCCAGACCGGCCATTTTGGAGGGCACCATTACGGATACATGGTGTCCCTTATCCTGCAAATGCGCGGCCAACCTGCGTACGAATTGGTATACGCCGTTAATGTGGGGGAAGTAGGTGTCAGTGACAAATAGAATCCTCATAACTTTCGGGTCATGGTCCTGATTCCGTACCCTAAAAATAGGCACAAAGTGATCACGACGATCCATGCGGCCGTTTCATTTAAATAACGATTAATTTGAACATACGCTTGCCCGAAACCGAACCCAATGCCCAGGTAAATACTAGCCTGGATAAGGGAAGTGACCAGGCAAATTGCCAAAAAGCGAGCATAGGGGACCCGGGCATTCCCCGCTAAGTACAATCCGGCGACGCCCACCCCCAGGATAACCTTGGACAGCGAAATGGTCCGGCGGGGATGGGCCTGGAAATAAACCCTGACCCGGGACAATCTTTCCTGTTTCAGAAAAAGGGGCTTCCCCAACCGTCCCAGGGAATAGTAAATCGTATCCCCGATCACGTCCCCCGTGCTGATGACGGGCAACGCAATAAAGGGATTCATATACCCTCCCGCGCACAAAAAACCGGCAATCACGGTGATTGCCGGTCCTTCCACGATAGAGAGCGGAAATAACAACAGGTACTTATATTGTGCTAAAAGGTGTACGATATGGTCCATTAACCTTTCTTGCTAATCGAACTGGAGCCGGAGGTGTGGAATTCGCGGACAACCGCCGTGCCCTTGTAATATACATCGCTCGATCCGGTGGCGTGCACACTCAATTCCTTGTTCACCGTGATCTGGGTATCCGAGGAGCCGGTGGCTTCCACGGCACAGTTATCCACCACCATTCCATAACCCTTGCAATCGCTGGATCCGGTCAGGTGAACCTGCAGATCGGTGGCCGTACCCTGAATATTGGAATCCGAACTGCCGCTTTGGTGCAACTCCAGGTGGGCCGCCTCGACCGCGCCCTTAAAATCACTCGATCCTGAAAGGTCGATGTTCAGGCTTTGGGTCTTGAGGGTGCCGTCGACATAGACGTCACTCGACCCTGAGGCGCCCAGGTGGTCGATATTCCGGATGGAAACATAGGCTTTCATGTGGTGGTCCCCCCACATCCAGTGAAATCCCCCCCTTTCGTTCAAAAAGATATGCAGGATCCCATCCCTCACTTCGGTGACGATCATGTCCCGGGTCTTTATATCCGAGGCGCTGATGGCAACCCCGTCCTCATCGCCCTGTTTGATGATCAGGTCTATGGA
>CAZJDB010000024.1:0-3633 GCA_964544695.1 uncultured Chitinophagaceae bacterium | reverse complement strand
GAAAAATGGTTGTACCAGTCTGGTCCATGAAATTTTATCGCCAGTTCGCGGTTAATACTGTTCCTTAACGCCACTTCCAACACACTTATTACAGGATAAAGAGCCTCTGAAACTTTTATATTACATTGATAATGAAGCATGCTTTTCAACTCGTCCCCTGGTGCATGTGAGAAGTATTTCTGCATTCGTTCCTCAGAAAAGACCTTTTCCAGGTAAACCTTATTCATAAAAATTGGAAACTGTTTTGTATATTCGCCCTTGCAGTCCCGGTACTTCCTCTCTCAGATTTTGATGCTGATGATGAAGCCGGGTTTTTTATTTTATTTAACCGTGGCCTAAACGATAGTATTATATAAACAAAAACCCGCCATAATAGCGGGTTTTATCAATTAAATCCAGAAATATAGTTACCAAATCTTCGTCCGCTGATCCTCCGGCTTATACATCTTATCCCCCGGCTTCACATTGAAAGCCTCATACCACGCATCGATATTGGTCAAAGGCCCATTACACCGGTACATCCCCGGCGAGTGCGGGTCGGTCAAAATCAATTGCGCAGCGGTCTCGGGAACGGTATTGGACCGCCAAACCTGCGACCAGGCCAGGAAAAAGCGTTGCTGGGGCGTGAACCCATCGATCTTCTTCCCGTCTTTGAATTCCTTCGTCTTCGTGAAAGCCTCGTAAGCAATGGACAAACCGCCCAGGTCCGCGAGGTTCTCGCCAAGCGTAAGCCGCCCGTTGATATGGAGGGTATCCAGGACCGTATAAGCATTGTATTGTGCCACGACTTCATCCGCTTTTGCCTTGAATTTGTCGGCATCGGCCTTGGACCACCAATCCTTTAAATTGCCGTCGGCCGCATATTGCCGGCCCTGGTCGTCGAAGCCATGCGTCATCTCGTGGCCGATCACCGCTCCGATCCCGCCATAGTCGATGGCATCGTCTGCCTCGAAGTCGAAGAAAGGAAACTGCAAGATGCCCGCTGGGAATACGATCTCGTTGTTGGAAGGGTTGTAGTAGGCATTTATCGTCGGTGGCGTCATACCCCAACGCGTACGGTCGACGGGCTTGCCCAAATGGTTGACGTTATCATTATAGTTCCATATCCCGCAGTTGCGGACGTTATCCAGCAGGTCGTCTTTGCGGATGACAACGCTGCTGTAGTCCTTCCAGGTATCGGGATACCCGACCTTCTTCAGGAAAGCCTGCAACTTTTCAACGGCCTTTTGTTTCGTTTCGTCGCTCATCCAGTCTACCCTCCGGATACGATCCGCAAAGGTTTCCTGGAGGTTGTTCACCATTTCCTGCATGCGTTGTTTGGCAGCGGGTGTGAAATATTTATCGACATACAACTGCCCCAGCTGGTCGCCCAAGGATCTGTCGATGAGTCCGCTGACGCGCTGCCAACGCGGCGTCTGCTCCTTCTGCCCGGTCAATGCCCTGGTAAAAGTAAAGTCTTCTTCCACAAAAGCATTGCTGAGGTAGGGTGCCGAGGAGCGCAACACGTTCCATTGCAGGTAAGCCTTCCAATCGTCCAGGGAAACAGCGGTCAGTAACAAGTCCATAGATTTGAGAAAAGCGGGATTGGAGACAACCACACTGTCGGCCCCCACCACTTGCATCTGGGCAGCGAATGCCTTCCAGTTGATGGCCGGTGTCGTGGCAGAAAGGTCCTTCCAGGAGAATTTATTATACGTCTTGTAGGGATCGCGCATTTCCACCCGGCTCCATTCAGCGGAAGCCAGCCCCTTTTCGATCCGAAAAACGGCGTCGGTGGCGGTGGCAGCCTGTGCGTCGGATTCGCCGATCAGTTGGAACATTTTTTTCAAATGGTCCTTATAGGCTGCCCGGATGCTGACGCTTCGGGCGTCATTCTTGAGGTAATAGTCCCGGTCCGGCAGGCTGATGCCCCCCTGCCCCACACCCGGGATGTATTGGGATACGTTCTTGCTGTCAGGCTCTACGTTGATCCTCACCAATGGAAATGCAACGGAATGGGTGTGCTCGTAGGCAATCTCCTTTAGCAGATCGGCGGTACTGCCTACTGCTGCGATCCTATCCAGGTCCGCCTGGATCGGTTGGTAGCCCAGGCGTTCGATCCCGGCGCTGTCCATGCCACTGGTATAGAAATCACCGACCTTCTGCAACTTGGGATCGGTGGCCGCGCCGGCGGCAGCGGATTCCAGCAGGGTCCGAAGCCTGACCAGGTTCGCTTCCCGGAGTTCATCGAAACTGCCCCACCGGGTCTTCGAGGCGGGTACCGGGTTATTCTTTACCCAGGTGCCCTGGGCATACAGGTAAAAGTTGTCGCCGGGTTTGACACTGAGGTCCATGTTTGCCGGGTCGATGAATTTCCGCTTGTTACCAGGGGGTAGAAAGCTGAGAAGGGCAACAAAGGCAAAACTACAAAGCAAGAATCTGATAGAGGTCATAGTTGGAAGTTTGGGGGCCGGAAAATTACTACATTTCCCCAAATCCTGGTCCCCGCTCCTATTTAATACTGACCGACTGGCTAAAAGATTTACCATCTTCGGTACAGCAACTACTCAGATTTCCATAAATCGCATTCGAGGATTCGCAGGTTCCGACGCCTGCGCCGGTACAATGTTCATAACTACCCCCTTCAACGCATAATTTACCTTTCGAGGAGTAGCTCAGGGTTCCTTCTCCGCCCGATTTAAAATGCACATAACGCCCGTTGGTACTAACCACATTCGTTTGAAATTCGGTAATGCGAAGGGGGTATAATGTTTCCGGATGAGACGAGGTTGCTCCTGAAACATGCGCACCCTTTTTAGGCGCTTTTATTTCATAGCTTTTCCCTTTATCGTCTACAACTGTAAAAGTCACGTCGTCTACGTAGCCATCCTTGTCCGTACCAAAATCAACCTTCAATGTATAACCCGCTGGGATTGCGTTGTCCTTGGGTAACGTCAAGCCGGAAAAACTGATACTACTTTGACTCCAGTCGTGGTCTATCCCATCGGGCGTACCCGAAACATATTGAATGTGGGGCCAAATGCTTTTACCCTGTACATAAAATATATACTGAATCATTCCCCCGGCATTCTTTACTTTATCGGCATCCTTCGAAAAACAATTGAACTGCACGACAACACCTTCCGTCGATTTGATCTTCGTTTCGCTCCCGTTGGGGGATTGAGCGCAATCCGCCGCCACGTCATATTCCGCCTCCAGTTCCTTCGTCACTTTAAATGAAAGTTTCAGGTCTTCCATTGGCTTGCAGTCGTTATAAATAAGGTAATCCCAATTACCCTGTGCCTTTACACCCAAAGGATAAATACAACACCCATCAGTACACGTCTTCCCATCGGGACATTTTCCGCCAGGGCATGGGTCTTTATGAATCGAATTTTCAAGTGACTTTAGCGCGACCGTATCCAGCACCCGACTATGGATGGGGTTCAATTGCGCGCTGGCTGCAGCCGGTATTGCGTAAGAAATGAGGGTGCAAATAGTTAAATAGGTAAACTTTTTCATATGTAGCTCCTTTTGTGGTTGAGGACTGTTAATCTACCACAAAATTTCCGCTACTGCAAGGTCATAGTCGTCCGCTGGCCCCATACAAGCACGCCGGGATTCCCCGGCACCGTGTTCCAGAGGCATTCGCGT
>CAZJDB010000023.1:0-16125 GCA_964544695.1 uncultured Chitinophagaceae bacterium | reverse complement strand
AAGCTATATTGCGTGGCTTTTTTAATCGCCTTTTCGTAAGGAATCCGTTTTACCCCCTTCAGCCCCTCTTCGATGAACTTGTTGGCTTGCGCCGCGATGGGTCCCGTAATGTTGGGTCCGGAGGCGCCTCCCTGGGGAGGGTTGTATTTTATTCCTCCGTCTTTGGGAGGGTTATGGCTGGGGGTGATGACGATGCCATCCGCAAGGCCGGTCTTCCTCCCCTGGTTATAGTGGAGTATGGCCAGGGATACCGCCGGGGTGGGGGTGTATTCGTTATTGGCAGCGATCATCACCGTTACCCCATTGGCTATTAATACCTCCAGGGTACTGGCAAATGCCGGAACAGACAGGGCATGCGTATCGATACCCACGAACAGGGGACCATCGATCTTTTGACTTTCCCGATAATGAAATATGGATTGGGCGATAGCCAGGATGTGTGTCTCGTTGAACGAATTGTCGAAAGAAGAACCCCGGTGGCCGGACGTTCCGAATACGACACGTTGTTCGGGTTTCGAGGGGTCGGGTATCCCCGTGTAATAGGCGGTCACCAGTTTGGGCAGATCGGTCAGCAGACTTTCGGGTGCAGGCTTTCCTGCAAGGGGGCTAATCGTATCGGACATTTTTAGAATTGTTTAATGCAGCCAGAGGATACGGTTGTCTTCCAAAGGTATAGAGATCCCCTCGTACGTGGGGTAGATCCGCGGCGTATAATCCTCGGGGGGCCTTCCGGATTGCGTTTCAGCCGTATAGAGGGTTCCCTGCCCCCCTTCCGTGGCCGTAACGAGGTGCATGGGAACCTTTTCCACCTCGTGTCCGGAAACCGCATCGGCGTATAGCTCCACCTGTACGTGCGCGGGATCGATCCCGTTCAGGTAAACGACGAGGTGAAAGGTGTTTCCATGATCCCCTTTTTCCCGACGGAAATCTCCAAAGTGGACACCCGGCCATTGCTGATCCAGTTGTTGGCGTTGCATGACGATGCGCTTACCGGCATCATTCCCGGTCCGCCGTTTGTATTCCTTTGCCAGGGGCAGGTAATATTCTTCGGTGTATTCCCGCACCGTGCGGTTCGCGGAAAACTGGGGCGTCAGCGTGGCCATGCTGGCGCGCATTTTCTTCACCCAGGACGCTTTGCCGGGTGCGTAAAATTCAGGGATGATCTGTTGTTCCAGCAGGTTGTACAAATCCTCGGCCTCACGGGCATCCCAATTGGGGTCCTGGCCGTGCTCCTGCCCGTCACCCAGCGCCCATCCCACTTCCGGGGTGTAGGCTTCCACCCACCACCCATCCAGCTCGCTGCAATTGAGGCCCCCGTTCACCAATACTTTCATACCGCTCGTTCCCGAAGCCTCCCACGGCCTGCGCGGATTATTCAACCATACGTCCACACCCTGAACCAGGTGCTCGGCTAGGCCCATATCGTAATCCATAAGGAAAGCGGCCTTATGATATAAATTGTGCTGCCGGATGAACTGTAGCCAGTCATGGATCAGCCCTTTTCCATATCCATCCGTGGGAAACGCCTTTCCCGCGATCACCAGTTGCACGGGGCGATCCGTATTGCCGAGGATCCGGGCCAACCTGTCAGGGTCATGCAGCAGGAGGTTGGTTCGCTTGTATTCGGCAAAGCGCCGCGCAAAGCCAATTGTCAGGATGTTGGGATCGAAGGCCTTCGAGGCAATATCGATCGTATCCGGAGGATAGCCTGTCGCCGTGTACTGGCGCACCATCCTATTTCTCAGGAAGGTTACGAACCTGTTCCTCCCCTCGTTGCGCATTTTCAGGAAGTCTTCGTCGGGTAGTTGGAGAATGGCGTTTTGAAGGCCGTCGGTATCCCCCAGCCATCGGTTTTTTCCGGCCGCCTTGGTCCAAAGTGTATCGGCTTCCTCGGAATCCCAACTGGGCGTATGCACCCCGTTGGTGACATGACCGACCGGAACTTCAGGCGTCGGCCACCTCGGGAACAAAGGCGAGAACAAATGCCGGCTGACTTCCCCGTGCAGCCTGCTCACACCACCCACGGCGCCTGCGCCACGGATGGCGAGGTAGGCCATATTGAATGGTTCATTGGGATCCCCCGCATTCCGGCGTCCCAGAGCCATCAGGCTGTCGAAGGAGATGCCCAGGTTCTGTTGGGCATAGGCGCCCAGGTATTGCTGAACCAGTGAAGGAGTGAACAAGTCGAAACCTGCCGCCACCGCTGTGTGCGAAGTAAACATATTCCCCGCGCGGGTAGCTGCCAGTGCGGCTTCGAAGGGCATATTGGCTTTTTTCATGAAGTCGTGCGCCCTTTCCAACACCAGGAAAGCGGCGTGCCCTTCGTTGAGGTGGCAGACATCGGGTTCCATCCCGAGGGCCTTGATCAACCTCCATCCTCCGATCCCCAGCAGGATTTCCTGCTTGATGCGCAACTCGGTGCCGCCTCCATAGACCTCGCTGGTGATCCCCCGGTGAATGGGTGCGTTGGCGGCATCGTTGCTGTCGAGCAGGTATAGCCTCAGTTGTCCAACGCACACATACCAGGCCCTGAACCAGACCGTCAGGCCGGACAACATCACTCGGATGCGCAGCCATTCCCCGTTGGGCAGGCGACAGGGCCGGATAGGAAGTTGACCCGGATCGTTGAAAGGATACAGCTCCTGTTGCCATCCGTCCTTATCGATCTCCTGGCGAAAATATCCTTGTTGGTATAAAAGGCCGACGGCCACGACGGGTACCCCCAGGTCATCCGCTGCCTTGAGCTGGTCCCCCGCCACGTTGCCCAATCCACCCACGTAGATCGGCAGAGATTCACTCAACATATATTCCATGCTGAAGTAAGCCACGCAAGTCAATGGCTTGTCGGGGTAGGTCTTTTGAAACCAGACGGATTCCCTTTCCTGGGTAGCCTTGAGGGTATGCAGCTTTTGTTGGAATTCCGGATCGGTCAGCTTCTCCTTGAGGCGGTCCCGGGACATCGTTTGCAAAAGAAGGAAAGCATTGTGCGTGGATTCCCACAAGTCGGGATCGAGGTCCAGCCATAAGGTATCCATCTCATGGCTCCAGGCCCAGCGCAGGTCAAGGGCGATGGATATTAAATCCTCCATTCCCGGAATTTCTTTCAGTTGGGTGTCGGTCATATGGTTATGATTTGCGTTTTTTGACGCAGGGACCCAAAGGTAGGGGAAGAAAGGGGAGAGCGATTAGGGCTTTTTAGCTTTTTTGTTGGGCTTATTCTCGGGGAGGCCGTGTTTGGCGATGAATTCGCGGGCCATCTCGCCTTTTTTAATCACGAGAGGATCCTTACTATAGTCGTGCATATTTGTAACTATAGTTATACCAGGTCTATGTTTCCTTTTTGGTGTAGTATCCACGAAATAAAATTACGAATTTATTTTCTTTCAACAACGAAGGCTTCATAATTCCTTCCGGCTCGAAAACCTTCCCAATGATCGTTAATAAAACCTTGGACTTCAAAGGTTTTATTAATTTCTATTAAGTTATTATTAATCCCTATTTGATATAACCGAGTCCTTGCTGGAGTACTACCCTCAAAAAAAATGCGGGCATGGGGGATGTTATCTGTAAAATCCAGGACTGCCGAAGCTACGGTACCCAAAATTTTATCCGTATCGCCATTATTTATCCTACTAAAATCATTCAGCTTCCGCTTTTCTTCATTCCAATCACCAAAGCCGAGGTAAAATAAATTTTCCCCGATGTGGGTCAAGACAATACCCATCTTGATCCGTCCATTCGACCCCTCACTATGGAACTCATAGAAGCCCTTATCCTCAATCGCTTTAACCGGATACCTCATAACGCAACATGGAATCCGCAAAGTTACTCACGGATTCCACGGCGAACAATACCATTATGATGCTAGATGCTCCTACTTCTTACTCCATTCCTCGACAGTCACCACGTCGGCCTGGCGGGGAAACACCTTCGTGACTAATACCTGGTGCACTTCGGGATCGGGATCGAAACAGCCATCGGATAAAACGGTGATGGCGTAATCCTTGTCAGAGGCTTCGCGGACGGTGGAAAGGACGACGCCGCTGGTGGAAATACCGGTGAGGACGATGTGGCCGACTTGCAAACCTCGCAGGACGACTTCGAGGTCACTACCGGTGAAGGCGCTGACGCGACGTTTGACGACGATGATATCGCCTTCCTGGGGAGCGACGGAGGCGTCCACCTTCAGGAAATCGGCGGAATCGATGGAGGCGATCCTGCTCCTGGAAGCCATGAAGCCCTTGTTGTTTGGGCTGATCTCGGGGGCGCCGGGGCGGAAGCCTACGGTGACATAGATGACGGGGACCTTGTGCTTACGGGCGTGCGCCAGGGCCTCGTTGACCTTGGTGGACACGGCGGCGGGATCGGGCACCATCGACATGATGGGGGTTTGCAGGTCCATCAGGAGGAGGGCGGTGTTACTTTGCATATGTTGATTGTTTTATTCCGTGCATGATGAGTTTGATGAAAGCATCTACCGTTGGGGCAAGGGGACGCGGACTTTTTTCGTGGACGAATTCTTTTTTCAGGCCCTGGAGGCTGCTCAGAAATACGAATATGAAGGTATCCGGGTCCGGGAGGCTGATTTCGCCGGCGCCGATGCCAAGATTCAATATCCGACGGACGAGCGCGATTTCCTGTTCTTTGAATTCCCTGGTCAGTTTTTGCCGTGATCGGGTGTAGCTGGACTTTTCCTCGGCCTCCATATTGGCCTCCAGGGTGTCGTAGCGCTCCCTTCTTTTTCGGGCGGCCTGCAATTTGGTGAGGCAAAAGGCCCGGAGTTTTCCCTCGGTCGTTTCGGCGTGATCCACGGCCTTGGCGACTTCACCGAGGATTTGCTTGATTTCGAAGGCCATGACGGCTTCGAGGACTTCTTCTTTGTTTTTATAGTAATAATAAAGAGAGCTCCTGCCCATGTCCATGGCTTTTGCCACGTCGTCCATGGTGACTTTCTGCAGGCCATGCCTGGCGAAGAGTTGCCGGGCGGCCATGAGGATGCGCTCATGAATAGGGGCCATGGCGCGAAGGTAGGTATTTTCGACAATTCGACAAAAAATGTCGAAAAGTCAAACGACCGGCGGTTCGGGGGGGGTCAAACGCCCGGCGGCACCGGCGGCGGTCAAACGGATTCGAAGGTGGCTTTGGCGCTCTCGTATCCAATGTCCGAAATGGCCTTCAGCCCTTTTACCTCGAAGACGGTGTAACCTTTGAGGGCCATGGGTTCGATATAGGTATCGCAAAGGGGAATGCTGGTCAGCACGGATTCCCTGAGTCCAAGGTGAATGACCCTGTCGCATTGGGCGCGGAAGGGCGCCTGCGGGTCGTATTTGACGAGGGGGTTGACGAATACGCCTACGATAGGGAAAGCGAAATTTTTCAGGGGAGGCACGTTGAAATTGTTCGACAGACCCCCATCCACGTAGGGCGTATCGTCGATCAGGACGGGAGGAAAAACGATGGGAATGGAGGAGGAGGCGATGATGGTGTCCACGATGGGTCCCTGGGTAAAGGTCCTGCCCACACCCGATTCGTAATGCGTGGCGTTTGCAAAGAAGGGAATGGAAAGGTCTTCTATATTTTTGGAATGGAGGTTGTCGCGGACGAGCTTGGTCAGGAAATCAACGTTTACCAGGCCTTGCCGTAGGGGGTGACGGTTGAGGGGTATCTTTTTGATCCGGGTCAGGATCAGGGATTCGATTTCGGCGGGATGATAGCCGTCCGCAATGAAGGCCCCGACGATCGATCCTGCGCTGGTCCCGCTGAGGGCCTTGATTTCATAGCCCTTTTCATACAAATATTTCAGGACGCCGACGTGGGCCATGCCCCTGGCGCCTCCTCCGGATAAGCAAATGGAAATGGAAGGCATTGTGTGTCAGTTTGCGTGAAATTCGGTATTTCCTTGATCTGCGGGCACCTGCTGCAGAACCAATTTATAATTTCTGAGGCCTGAATATACACCCCAGTTCATCGTGCATTGAATGAAATATTTTTTTCCTGGCTCGACTTGTATTGGCAGCGATTGTTCGGCGCCCAGGAGTTTGGCGCTGAGCGTATAGGTTCCTGCCTTGGGCAGGAGGAAGATAAAGTGCCCATTATTTTTCATATTGCACAAAGAGACATTGTTCAGGTACAGGGGCATGACGGATAGGGATAAGGCGATTTTTTTTTGGCGGTAAAGGTACAGCACGGCGCAGCCTGTAGTATCACCTCCGGCCGACCGGACGTGGGGGTTGTAGGCGGAGGAAGCTTTTTCACTCAGCCATACCGTGTCGCTTTCAAGGCTGAGTCCCCTCGCATTGTCCCAAAATTCGGAGTAAGTATAGTAGTTCGGGGTTGCTTTCTTTATTTTATACACCAGGTTATGGCGCTGAAGGTACTCAGACGTGTGGCGGGTAATGGGTGTGTTGCCTGAGAGGTAGTGTACCGAGTAGGTGCAATCGTCGAGCCACTGCACCTTCCACACCGTCGAGTCTCCCTTGTTCAGGTTGATTTCCGTTTCCTTGTCACCGTCCCGGTAAATCACGTAATGGGCCCCCCCTTCGTGTTTGAGGTAAACGTGGAAGACGCCGTTCTTCCAATCGGCACAAGCGGCCTGTGCGGCCGCGTCTGGCACGTAGGCGACCAGGGCGGCAGGGAGCAGCAGCAGGGTCAGCAATTTATGGATACCATTCATAGCTTTTGAGGAATTGAATGAGAAGAGGTGAAGTTACGGACATGGAAGGAATCCAAATCCCCAGTCGCTCGCGCCGCCACCATGCACCCGAGGGATCACCCGACCTGACAAAGGTGTAGCGGTAAAGGATCGCCCTGACGAACCGCGGCGGTGAATCGACAAACGGATTTGAGGCAAACAGTCCGACCGCCCCGGGATCATTGTGCAGGAGCTTCCAGACGAGGTGTACGGTCCAGGGATACTCATCGGGGCCGGACATGGCGGCAAACCACATTTGCCAATCCAGCCTCAGTTGGTAGGGGGCTACCTGGGCCGGGGCCCGGGTCAGGGAGACCGGGAGGCCTTTGTACGGGTATTCCATCCAATGGACGCTATCCACGGTCCCTTCGAAGACGACATTCGTCCTTTCCTGTCCAACCGACCCGAAGGCCCCGTAGGTGTTGACCAGATCCAGGGGATCATAGTTGGTATTCATGACCTGCTCAGGGGAAAACAGGTTGCCCACGGGTTGTATGCTCAACAGGGCAATGACCGCCGTTACGCCCCAGGAGATGATCCGCATCATCCGGGAAGGTTCGGCCGCAAGAGACGCTGCCCGGGCACGACGGACCAGGGAACGGGGCAGGACCCGAGCCCAAAACGCGTCGTCGAAACAGGCCAGGGCTGGGATCAGGGTCAGCCAGTTGAGAAAGGAAAGGTTTCCGCTGAAAATCAGGATCACCTGCAGGCCCACGATAATAACGCCGGCTATGTGCCGCCCGATGCGGGGCCAGAATACGAACCAGGGAGCGATCAGTTCGGCCAGGAAATTGTACCAGACCCCGAAGCGCAGGACCATGCGGGGAAGGAAATGGAACCAGCGACTCAGCGGTCCTGGAATGGGTTGGGTTTCGAAGTGGTAATACAGGGCCGTCCATTTCAGCCAGCTTTTGTCCCCCCGAACCTTGATCAGGCCTGAACCCAGCATGATCCGGAAAATGAGCCAGCGGAACAAAACGATGATGGGCAGGGGCGGTTCTCGTTTGGGAAAGGGCCTGGGGTCCAGCAAGGGGCAAAGGAAGATGGAGAGAAAGCCCGTTTCGAGGAGTTGAATTTCCCACCCATACCCATACCAATCCTGTCCCACGTTGACTATGGACATATACAGGAACCAGAGTATGGCGAGCAGGGGCGCATTGGCAAAACCCGCGATCACCACGCACGCAAGTATAAAGCCCGTCCAGGCGGCCGCCAACAGCGATGTATCGGAATAGTCCAGCCTGAATATGGAGATCACTCCGGGCGTATGGCGGAGAAAAGCATCCACGGGAAGGAGCCCGTCAGAACCAATCAGAGGAAGGATTTGGTTGATGGCCACGGCAAAGGCCACGGCATATACCGCACCCAGCAGGCGCAGGATGAGGAAACGGGTGAGCCAATACGTGGGTCGGGCCTCCATGGTACAAATGTAATCCCATAAATTTGCGGCTAATGACTTTCCCCCTGGAAATTAAGCTGGGCAATCTATCGGTAAGTCTCCACCTCCTTTTTGAAGCGCTGGGATTTATTGTCGGTTTTCGCTATTATTTATTTCTGAGGAGAAAGCAAACGGATCCAATCAGCGATTCGAACCGGATGATTATTTTGATCGGCGCTACTTTCGGAGCATTTCTGTTTTCGAGATTAGTGGGAGCCTTGGAGCACCCCGATTCCCTGATGCACGCCAGACATCCCATGCTGTACCTGTATGCCAATAAAACGATCGTGGGCGCTCTGCTGGGGGGCTTGTTGGTAGTGGAGATCGTCAAGAAGGTCATCCACGAGAAAACCTCCTCGGGCGACCTCTTCACCTATCCGCTGATCCTGGCCATGATGATTGGACGGATCGGTTGTTTTACCAGCGGGGTTACCGAGGAAACGTACGGAATCGAAACGAATTCCTTCCTTGGGATGGACCTGGGAGATGGTTTGCACAGACACCCCGTGGCTCTGTACGAAATCGCCTTCCTGGGGCTGTTATGGATCGCCCTGGTTTATGCGGAAAAAAGAGTACATTTCGGGAACGGCTTTCGCTTCCAACTGTTTATGATCTCCTATTTGTCCTTCCGGTTCCTCCTGGATTTCATAAAGCCTCATTATCCCTATATCCTGGGACTCGGGATCATCCAGTTATGTTGCCTGGCCGGCCTCATTTATTATGCGCAACTATATATACTACGATCACACGATCAGCCTGTGTATCGAATGCCACAGGCAACTGAGCGCCAAGATCATTTTCGAGGAAGGAAAGGTATTCCTGATCAAGATCTGTAAAGACCACGGGTTCCAAAAGGTGCTGATCGCTACCGATATTGAGTATTATAAGCAAATACGCAATTACAACAAAGCCGGCGAATATCCCAAAAAGCCGCACACCGAAAGCATTTATGGCTGCCCTTACGATTGTGGGATTTGCCCCGACCATGAACAACACAGTTGCCTTACCCTGATCGAAGTGACGGACAGGTGCAACCTCACTTGTCCTACCTGTTACGCCAGTTCTTCCCCAACTCATGGGAGGCATAGGACCCTGAAAGAGATCGAACGGATGCTGGATGCCATCGTGGCCAGCGAAGGAGAACCGGACGTGGTGCAGTTGAGCGGGGGAGAGCCCACGATACACCCCGAATTTTTCGCCATTTTGGATTTGGCCAAGACCAAACCCATCAAACACCTGATGGTCAATACCAATGGGATCCGGATTGCACGTGACCGGGATTTTACCGAACGCCTGTCGGGATACATGCCCGATTTCGAGGTGTACCTGCAGTTCGATTCGTTCAGGCCGGAAGTCTTGAAAAAGCTGCGGGGCCAGGATTTGACGGACGTGCGGAAACGGGCCCTGGAGCACTTGAACCGGTTCAACTTGTCCACTACCCTGGTCGTGACCCTGGAAAAGGGGCTCAATGACGACGAGATCGGTTCCATCATCGAATATGCCCTGGAACAGCCCTGCGTCCGGGGAGTGACCTTCCAGCCTACGCAGATCAGCGGGCGCCTGGAAAATTTCGATCCTGCCACGGGTCGACTGACACCTACGGAGATCAGGACAAAGATCCTGGAGCAAACGAAAATCTTCGAACCCAACGATCTGATCCCGGTCCCCTGCAATCCCGACGCCCTGACCATGGCCTATGCGCTCAAGCTGAATGGACAGGTCCTTCCCCTCACTCGTTTGATCGACCCCGAAATGCTCCTGAACTCCTCGCGGAACACCATCGTGTACGAACAGGATGCAACCCTTCACCAGTATGTCATGAAAATGTTCAGTACCGGTAATTCCCCCTTGTCCGCGAGCCAAACCTTCAACCAATTGCTGTGCTGTCTGCCGAATGTGATAGCGGAAGGGCTTTCCTATAATAACCTGTTCCGGGTCATCATCATGAGCTTCATGGATGCCTACGATTTCGACGTGCGCGCAATCAAGAAGTCCTGTGTGCACATTGTCGCTCCGGACGGGAAGATCATCCCTTTCGAAACCATGAACCTGTTTTATCGTCCCGAGTTCGGGTCGCACCTGGAAACCCTCAGAAACGAAGTTTTATGAAGACCATCGAGAAGAACGTTTATCTCGTCAATTTGATTGCGATACTGGTCTATTCTCTCGTGATCAGGATCGCCACACGCGGGGAATCCACGGGGATCGCGATCCTTTCGGCGATCGCCGTGATCATCCAGGTGTTCCTGTGCCTGGTCATCGGGGTCGTTCGGTACAGGCAGGACAACAACCCGGGAGGGAGGAAATGGGTACTTTCCGCAGGCATGGTCTTACTGGTCGGGTTCTCCACTTGCCTGGGAAACGCACAACTGTAATTACCATTTTTCCAGACTTTCCTTAAACCCTTTCCCGATGGGAATGGACACCCCGTTGATCTCCACCTGCTCCGCCGTGTAAGAATCTATCTTTTGCAGCGAGACGATATAGGACCGGTGGATCCGCCTGAAGGCGCTCGAAGGCAAGAGCCCCTCGATTTCGTTCGTACTCATTTTGGTGAGGAAATCGTTACGGAGGGTAGTGATCTTGATGTATTCCCGCTGACTTTCGATATAGAGGATATCGGAAAACTGGATTTTCACCTTTTTCTTCTGAACGTTAATGAAGATGAAATCTCTCGCCTCTTCACCGGCGGGTTTGACTTTAGTAACTGCTGACAGGAAGCGGTCGAATCCGAAGGGCTTCAGTAAATAATCAGTGACGTTCATGGTAAAGCCTTCCACGGCATACTGGTGATATGCGGTGGTGACGATGACCGCCGGGGGCTGGGCCAATGTTTTCAGGAAGGCCATACCTTTTAATTTGGGCAGGTGGATGTCCAGGAACATCAGGTCCACGGAGGTGCGCCTCAGGAAATCGGTGGCCAGGATGGCGTCCTTGAAGGTCCCTTTCCATTCCAGGAAGGGGACCTGGGAGATGTAATCGGTGAGTACCTTCACCGCGAGGGGCTCGTCTTCAATGATGATGCAGGTAAGCTTAGACATGACTGGCCAGGTTGATCTTTAATAAGGCGGAGAATTCGGCGGGTTTTTGTTCCAGGGATACCGTATAGTCCTTATAAAGCAATTCGAGTTGGCGGCGGAGGTTGGACAAGCCTATGTTTTCCTTGACGCACCCATCTCCGGAGTATTCTTCGGTAGAGTTCCGTACGGTGAAGGCTAGTTGGCGACTGGCCACCGAAAGGTGGATATCCACGAAAGGCCGGTACCTCGTTTCGGAAACCCCGTGCTTGAAGGCGTTTTCCACCAATGGCATCAGTAACAAGGGTGGCAGCGCCTGATGCATATCCTCCACGTCGTAGTTGAAATTGATCCTGAGGGTATCGTCGTAGCGCAGTTTTTCCAGCGAAATGTAATCACCGATGATCTTCAGTTCCTGCTCGATGGCTATATAGGATCCCCCGGCTTCATACAACATATACCTGAGGATTTTCGAAAGCCTCAGGATCGTTTCAGGGGCCAGGTCCGATTTGTCCCTGGCCAGGGAATAGATGTTGTTCAGGGTATTGAACAGGAAATGGGGATTGGTTTGGGATTTCAGGTAGTTCAATTCGGCCTCCTGCTTTTCGATGCGGAGCTGCTGGGCCGTCTGGCGGAGCTTTACGTGAAGGTAGATGTGCCGCACGATCCCAAAAAGTACAAAGGTGGAGAAACAATAGGCAGCCCCTTCGGACATGCGTTGGTCCAACGGTACCGCCTTATCCATATAGTCGGTATTGAGGTAAAGGGCGTGTCCTATCATCGCCCAGAGCTGGATGCCTCCGGTATAGAGAAAAAATTGGAGAAGGATGCGGAGAGCAGAGGAAAAGAACCTCCTCCAGCGTAGCCTGGGCACCGCGTATTCGAAAAATATATAGTTGACGAGGGTAATGTAGGAGGCAAGCCAGAGGTTATTCAGCAGGGCCCTCCCCAAGTTCTCTCCGTTGTGGGTTTCATGGAACGTGCACATGGCAAGCATGACCAAACCGAGGATGGCATAGAGCCGAAAGCGCTTCATATCGAACAGGGCCCTCATGGACTAAATATCGGGAAATCTTTTCGAGTGGTGTGCATGCCGCGCCCTCGTAGACGAAGAAGGTGGTTTGGTAGACCATCTTCCGTCGTCTGTGCAGGTAACTTGCACATTATTAGGTTGTTAGATAATATTACATCTAAATCGAACCCATGCCTAAAGTCATACAATTTGGAGAAGACGTACCCGGCTACGACATCCGGGTATTGAATGAAAGGGAAGTCCGGGCCGCCGCGGGCCTCTATTTCCTCGCGATCTCCGTTTCCCTGAGTATCATCTTCGCAACCGGGAATTTCGTCCCGATCAAATACGTCGTCAGCATTTTTCTCCTGGATTTCATCATCCGGGTATTCATCAGTCCGAGGTATTCACCCACCCTGATCCTGGGCCGCCTAATCGTGAGCCGGCAGGTTCCGGAGTATGTAGGCGCGCCTCAAAAGCGCTTTGCCTGGATCATTGGCGTCATCCTGGCATCGATCATGTTCGTTTTCCTGGTCCTGGTCGATGCCTACAGCCCGATAACGGGTTTCACCTGCCTGATTTGCCTGGTCTTCCTTTTCTTCGAGTCCTCCTTCGGTATTTGCCTTGGTTGTCTGCTTTATCGTAAAAAGGCGCAGTATTGCCCGGGGGAAGTCTGCGACAGGAAATCCAGGCAGGACATTCAAAAAACTTCGCTGTCCCAGTTGATGATGGTCTTCGGCCTTGCACTCTATATATCCTTCCTGGCCGTATTCTTCAACAGGGATTTCCAGAAGCCGCCTTATGACTTGTTCAATCCCCCTACCCATGCAAAAGGTAAGTGAGGCGTGGTTTGCGCCTTTCCGGGAAAATATCATCGGGTCTCAAAGCACCTTTGAATCTCCCTGGGGCCGAAAAAAAATCCTTTATGCAGACTGGACGGCCAGCGGAAGGGCTTATCGTCCCATCGAGGAATACCTGCAGGAGGAGGTCCTGCCTTATTTCGCCAATACGCATACGGCGACCACTTTTACGGGTCGCAAAATGTCTCAGGCCTACGAAGAGGCAAAGGAGATCATCAAACATCATGTGTGTGCGACTCCTGAGGATGTGTTGCTCTTTTGCGGCAGTGGGATGACCGCGGCCGTCTGCAAACTCCAGCGGATCCTGGCGCACGAGGTTGCCAGGGCCGTCGTATTCATCACGCACATGGAGCACCACAGCAATCAAATCAATTGGCTGGAGAGGGCGGCCAAGGTGGTTATCATCCGATCGGCCCCCGACGGAAATGTGGACCTGGCGCACCTCCGGGAGTTGCTCGTTCAATACCGGGACTGGCCATATAAAATTGCCGCAGTGACCGCCTGCTCCAACGTCACGGGAATAGAAACGCCATTTGGGGAAATCGCCGCCTTGCTTCACGCCGCGGGCGGCCTCTGTTTTGTGGACTTTGCCTGTTCGGCGCCTTACGTCCGGATCGACACGCGGGCCCTGGATGCTATTTATTTTTCGGGACACAAATTCCTGGGTGGGCCGGGTACACCCGGAATATTGATCTTCAAAAAAGAGTTGTATGAAAACCCCTTCCCCGATCAACCGGGTCGCGGAGACCGCGTCCCCGATCAACCGGGTCGCGTTGACCGCATCCCCGATCAGCCAGGGGGAGGGACCCTCCTGTACAGCAATCCCTGGGCAGAATTTGAATACCTCGACGATATCGAAACGCGCGAAGACGGCGGAACACCGCCAATCCTTCAAGGAATCAAGTTGGCGCAGTGTGTGCTGCTGAAAGAGGAGATGGGTGTGGATGCCATGTTGCACAGGGAAAGAGAATTGGTGTTGCATTTGTTGGATCGCCTCAAAAGCATACCCAGGGTGGAAGTGTTGGAGCCCACACACCGGAAGCGCCTGGGGGTCGTCTCCTTTGTCATGAAGGACGCGCATTATGATGAAGTGGTCGAAATGCTCAACGATCGGTTTGGGATTCAAACCAGGGGCGGATGCAGTTGCGCCGGGACTTACGGCCACAAGCTGCTGGGCATCGACAAAACGAGGTCGCACGAAATCTGGCAAGCACTCAGGGCAGGAGAAACATGGGCCAAACCGGGATGGGTAAGGATATCTTTACATCCGACCATGACGCATGCGGAGATCGATTTTATTTCCGATGCGGTGGAACAGATTGCTGAATCAGTGACTTCATCAAATCCGCGGCTTTGGTGTGCCTGAGCATCGGGGCGATCTGCCCGCTCCAGATCAGGATCAAATCCCACTTTTCCTGTTGAATGGCGGCTTGCCTGAGGGTGCTCATGAATTTCGTTTGCAGGGGAAAGGGCAAATTGACCTTTACCTCCCGCGAGACCCTGTTTTGCAAGCCTCTCCCCAGACGCCCCGTAAAGGCGCGCGTCAGTACGGTATGCCGGGCGCCTTCCTGAAACAGCAACTGCCGGTAGAAGGGGGGAGCGCCCGATTCTTCACAGGCCAGAAAGGCCGTTCCCAACTGAGCCGCGTCAGCGCCCAGGGCAAGGGCGGCAGCGATTCCCTTTCCGTCGGCGATGCCTCCCGTTGCGATGACCGGTATCCTGACCTGGTTTTTGATCTCCTGGACCAATACAAAGGTGCCCGTGAGGGAGGCTTCGGCCGAATCCAGGAACGAGGGCCTGTGTCCACCCGCTTCGAATCCGGAGGCAATGATCACATCCACACCCGCGGCCTCCAGGGCCAGGGCTTCGTCAAGGGTCGTCGCGCCTCCGGCGGTAAGGATTCCTTTTTTTCTACAGGCTTCCAAAATATCCGGGGAAGGGATCCCGAATATGAAGCTGAATACTTTTGGCCGGGCATCGAGGATGGCCTGAACCTGGTTTTCAAAAGTGGGGAAAAGGGCCGTCGGCTTTTCCGGCAAGTCGATTCCCAGCTCCTTGAAGTACGGCTCAAAGGCCGTTTTTATTTGTGCGTATTCGCCGTCGCTGACGCCCCCGGATGGAACATCGCTGTTGGAAACCCATAAATTCAAGTTGAAGGGCTTGTCCGTAACCTCCCGGATGTCCCTGGCGACCTTGATGATTTCTTCGGGGGTCATCGTGTATGCACCATAGGCTCCCAACCCACCCATCTTCGAAATAGTGGACGCCAGTTGTACAGTGGATAGATTTCCACCCATGGGGCCCTGCAAAATGGGGTAATCAATTCCGAGGGCCTTGCAGAGTTCCATATTGCTGATTTTTCGGCTAAATTACGGTATGACTTTCACCAAAATGTCCGGAGTTTGGATGGCGCTGACCGTCTTATTCCTCTCCTGGCTGTGCATTCACCTGGATTCCACACCTTCTGCGGATTCCAGCCGTTCGGGCTTCTCTGTTCCTGAAGCCCTCGGGTTCCTGGGCCATATTGCCGTTGCGCCGCACTCCCTGGGAACCGAAGCCAATGATCGGGTCAGGGCCTATATCGATAGTTCGTGCAGGGCCATAGGGTTGGACGTAGCCGACATGCCCTTCACGCTGCCCGATACGGGATATCATGGAATGGTGATCGCCCGCGGCACGAATGTGGTGGCGACCCTGCACGGCCGGGGAAACGGTCGGGGAAATGGTCGGGGAAACGGTCGGGGAAATGGTCGGGGAAATGGGAAGAAGATCCTGGTCATGGGACATATCGACTCCGAGCCGAATTCCCTCGGGGCGGGTGATGACGGCAGCGCCTGTGCGGCCATGCTGGAATCCGCAAAAGAACTGAAAGCAGGTAGTCCCCTAAACCGGGACGTGGTATTTTTATTCACCAACGGGGAGGAAAACGGTTTATTGGGCGCGACGGCCTTTGCGCGAGACAGCGGTAGGGTGCGTGAGATAGGCGTGGTCTTGAATTTTGATGGACGGGGGGACCGGGGCAGGGTCGTGATGTTCCGGACGAGTCCGAATAACCGGTGCCTCGTGGCGGACTATGCGCATGCGGCCATCCCGCACACCGCGGGATC
>CAZJDB010000022.1:0-5894 GCA_964544695.1 uncultured Chitinophagaceae bacterium | reverse complement strand
TGCAAATCGCGTATGAAGGCAGCCTTATCCGCCGGAAGCAACCCTGCCCGCCAGGATTCGATCCCCATAGCCGCCGCAGCCGCCGCATTATCGCCCGTCAGCAAATGCAGCGCGATCCCCCTGCGCCGAATCTCCGCCAATGCCGACGCCGCCCCTACCTTCAACCGATCCGACAAAGCTATCCCCGCCAGCACCCGGTCGTCCTTCGCAAAGAACACCACTGTCCGCCCGTCCCTTTCCAAAGTCGCGGCTTCCGGGGGCAGCGATAGTCCCAACCAACGGGCATTCCCCACACGCACCACCGATTTCACAAAGACGCCTTCAATCCCCGACCCCGTGACGGACCGCACCCTCTCCAACGGCAATACCGGCAGTCCCGCACCATCGTCCGCCGCCCCGCCCCCTTCCAGGGCCGCGCAAATCGCCTCTCCCAGGGGGTGTTCACTCATCCGCTCCAAACTAAACAACAACGCTTCCGCCAGCGGCGCCTTTTCTCCAAACCAAACGATCTCCTCCACGCGCGGCCGCCCCTCCGTCAACGTACCCGTCTTATCCAGCACCAGGACCGTCACCTTGCGCAACCTTTCCAGGCTGGCTGCGTCCTTCACGAAGATCCCAGCAGCCGCCCCGCGTCCGATCCCGACCATCAGCGCCATCGGCGTCGCCAATCCCAACGCACAGGGACATGCGATAACCAACACCGTTACAAAGGCCTCGAACGCGCGGGCAGAGGAATGCCCCCACCACAGGACCAGCGACAGCAGCGCGATCCCCAGGATCGAGGGTACGAACACCGCCGCCACCTTATCCACCACCTGCTGGACGGGCGCCTTCGAACCCTGTGCCTCCCGGACCCTCGCAATGATGCCTTCCAGTAAGGTATCCTTACCAACTTTCGCCGCGCGCATCCGAAAGGAACCCTTTTGGTTTAGCGTACCCGCCCAAACGGAGTCACCCTCTTTCTTTGGGACAGGTACGGGCTCCCCGCTCAGCATACTTTCGTCCACATAACTCTCTCCCCTGTCTACCGTCCCATCCACCGCAATCCTTTCCCCCGGACGAACCAAAATCGCATCCCCAACCCGAACCGCTGCCAGGGCCAACTCCCTGCCATCCTCCAGGAGGACCGTAGCGGGCCTCAAACTCATCAGGCCGCGTATAGCACTGGCCGAGGTAGCCTTCGCACGTTCCTCCAGAGCTTTTCCTAACATCAAAAAAGTAATGACCACCGCAGCCGATTCGAAATAAATATCCTGCCCGTGCCTCCACAAAACGCCGTATACGCTCCACAGGTAAGCGCTACCTGTACTCAATGCGATCAGCGTATCCATCCCCGCCATCCCATGAAAAGCCATTTGCGCGCCATGCCTGAAAAAGGGCCACCCCAGAATCAGCACCACGGGCGTAGCCAGCGCCCACTCGATATAAGGCTGCGGCGCCGCCATGCTCAACACCACTAACGGCACCGTCAAACCGATGGCCCACCAAAGGCGCCACATCCCACGACGCTCAACCGCAGGTTCCTCCAATGCAACCCTCGGCACCACCAGATCGTATCCAATCCCGCGCACCGCCTGTTGCAATACCTCCGGGTCCGTAACCGCCGGATCGAACTCCACCAGCGCGCCCCCATTCGCAAAATTCACGTCAGCCTGCACCACCCCAGCCTGCCGGCGAAGCGTCCGTTCCACATTCAGCGCACAGGACGCGCAACTCATCCCCGTAACTGGAAAAGAATCTTTTTTCATCCCACAAAGTTCCCCCGAACTCTACTAAAACCATTACAAAATTCAACGCGGCCATTTCAAAATTCCCCCTCCCTGCGCATCATTTCCAAAAATCCCCTATATTTGCGTAAGCACTTACGTAAAACCTTATACAAAATGGACTTTTACGCCAAAACGGGCCCTATGGCCCTGGGAAGCCGCCTCCGGAGGCTCAGCGAACGCCTGGCCGACCAGGCCGCCGAGATATATAAGCTATATGGGAACGACCTCCAGCCCCGTTGGTTCCCCGTATTCTATATCCTCTCGGAAGGCGAAGCGCGCTCCATCAGCGACATCGCCGACCAGATCGGGCACAGCCACGCCTCGGTCAGCCAGATCGTAAGCGAAATGGAAGCCAGGGGCTACGTCAAAGAAAAGAAGGGAGGCGACGGCCGCAAGCGCTTCGTCCAACTCACCACCAAGGCAAAAGCCCTGGATACAAACCTGAAATACCAATACGCCGACGTAGGCCAGGCCGTCGAAACTGCCATGGTAGAAACGACTTATAACCTATGGAAAGCCATCGGCGAATGGGAACAACTGCTGGATGAAAAGGACATGAAAAGCCGCGTCATGGAAGCCCGCAACGCGCGCGAAGCAACGCGGGTCCGCATCGTGGATTATAAACCCGAACACCAAACAGCCTTCAAAGACCTCAATAAGCGTTGGATCACCCAATATTTCAAAATGGAAGGGCTTGACTTCGAAACCCTCGAACATCCGCAGGAATATATCCTGGACAAGGGCGGTCACATCCTCATCGCATTGCTTGACGATCAACCCGTAGGCACGGTCGCGCTGATCCCTGAGCACGACGAAAGCGCGGAAGCCGCAAAATCGATGCACCTCGCCAAAATGGCCGTCGCTCCCGAAGCCCAGGGCCGTCGCATCGGCTGGATGCTTGGCGTGGCCGCCATCGAACGCGCTCGTCAACTAAAAGCCACAAAGATCACCCTGGGCAGCAACACCGTCCTGAAAGCCGCCGTCAATCTATATTACAAGCTGGGCTTCCAAAAGGTAACGGGGCCGCCCAGCCCCTACGAGCGCTGCAACATCCAGATGGAATTGTGGTTAAAATGATGTACCTTTGCATTCATTATATGTCATTCGAATCATTGCACCTCATTGCGCCTATCGCAGACGCCTTGAAAAAAAAGGGATACACGCAACCGACCCCCATCCAAGCACAATCCATCCCTGTTATCCTGAGAGGCAAGGACCTCTTGGGCTGCGCTCAGACCGGCACTGGTAAAACCGCCGCTTTCGCCATTCCCATTCTTCAAACTTTATTTTTAAAGAAAAGGGCTGGAAATTTCCCCCCGGGGATTAAGACATTGATCCTGACCCCTACGCGGGAACTGGCCATTCAAATAGATGAAAGTTTCGACGCCTATGGCCGCGGATCCGGCTTGCGCCACGAAGTTATCTTCGGGGGTGTATCGGCCGTGCCTCAAATCCAGGCCCTGAGGAACGGAACGGACATCCTCATCGCCACGCCGGGACGCCTTCTGGACCTCATGAATCAAAAGGTCGTCCACCTCAAAAGCATCGAGGTTTTCGTCCTGGACGAAGCGGACCGCATGCTGGACATGGGTTTCATTCACGACGTGAAAAAAGTGATTTCCCATCTGCCCGCGAAGCGCCAGACCCTGTTCTTCTCGGCTACCATGCCCCCGGAAATCGCAGGCCTGGCCGACTCCATCCTCACCGAACCCGTTAAGGTATCGGTGACGCCCGTGTCTTCCACCGCCGAAAAGGTCGAGCAAAGCGTTTACTTCGTGGAAAAGCCCGACAAGCGCCTCCTCCTGACCCACCTCCTCAAGGATAGCGTCAAAGGCCGCGTCCTCGTTTTCTCGCGCACCAAGCACGGCGCCGACAAGGTCGCCAAGGACCTGAACAAAAGCGGCATCAAGGCTGAAGCGATCCACGGGAACAAGTCCCAGAACGCCCGCCAACGTGCCCTGGAGAATTTCAAGTCGGGTCACACGCGCATCCTCGTGGCCACCGACATCGCCGCCCGCGGCATCGACATCCAGGACTTGCCCTACGTCATCAACTACGACCTCCCCAACGTCCCTGAAACATACGTGCACCGCATCGGCCGTACCGGCCGCGCCGGAGCCAGCGGAAAGGCGCTGTCCTTCTGCGACCGCGAAGAACGCGAATACCTAAGGGATATTCAGAAGTTGATCAAGCAGAACGTGCCTGTCATGAGGGACCATCCCTTTGCGCAGGCCGTGGCTTAACAAGCTGCAATCTTCCGATCCAGCACCTCCGCCGCCGCCGGTGAGCGCGTCAACTTACGCGCCTCCGAAAAATATCCGCGTGCTCTTGAACGATCTCCGGAAAGGAAATAAAACTCCCCCAGGGAAGCCTGAAGCAAAGGATATCCCGGCAGCGAGGACTCGAGCGCATGCAACAAAGGAATCGCCGCCGCAGGCCCCTCCTTCTTCCCCAGGGCGATCGCAAGATTCAGGCGAACCACAGCCGAGGGCTTCAGGGCCTCCAGGGCGGTATAGTAATAGTGGATCCGTCCCCAATCGGTGGATAAAAAGTCCGCTGCCATGGCGTGCTCTGCCGCAATCGCCGCTTCCAGGTGGTACTCTGATAAAGCATCCCCGCCCGAAGACCGGGCCAAAAAAGACAACCCGGAGTCGATCAGACGACCGTCCCACAACGACCGGTCCTGCTCCTCCAAAATAATTAAACACCCTTTGGAATCGATGCGCGCCTCGAAGCGCGCCGCGTGAAAACACATCAGGGCGAGTAAGGCGTATACCTGTGGATACGCCTGCATATCGGGCCTGTCCACGAGCAGCATGCCCAGCCGGATGGCTTCTAAACACAAGTCTTTTCGGATGGCGGTGGTAGCCCCTGTGGAATGGTAACCCTCGTTGAACATCAAATACAACACAAATAGTACGGCATCCAACCGACGTAACAGCTCGCCACCCAGGGGAACCGCAAAGTCGAGGGACCGGATCTTTTCCTTGGCGCGGTAGAGACGTTTGTTGATGTTGGATTCGCTGGTCAGCAGGGCGGAAGCGATCTCGGGGATGCTGAGGCCGCAAAGTGTCCGCAAGGAAAACGCCAATTGCGCTTCCAGGGGCAGCGCGGGATGACACGCGGTGAAGATCATGCGCAGTTGGGCGTCCTTGATTTCGTTTTCCATGAAGACGTTCTCCATGACGTAGGGCGCCGTCCAATCGGACCGCAACAGGACGTCTTTATCGCGTGCAAAACGCCGGATGAACTTTTCGCGCTTCACCGCGCTGATGGCCTTGCGGCGCGCGACGGTCATGAGCCACGCAGGCGGGTTGTCGGGAAGGCGCCCAGGGCCCCACTGAAGAAGCGCCTCCTGCAGCGTATCCTGCATGATGTCCTCGGCGAGTTCCAGATTGTGGACGCCGAACAGGCGCGTGAGGATGGAGACCATCCTTCCCGCTTCCTGGCGGAAAAGATGGTCTACCAATTCATTGACCCCGGAGGAAAGCATTACATCATTTCTTTGATCTGGCGCACCTCGAGCTGGAATTCGCCCAGCAGGGGGCATTCCTTGGCCAGGCGCGTGGCTTCCTCGATGTTTTCGGACTTGATCACCATGTACCCCGAGATCATTTCCTTAGAATCCATAAAGGGGCCGTCGGTGAAGACCTCGGTCTTGCCCTTCAGCAATTGGGCAGGACCCTCCTGCAGGGGAGCCCCGGAAACGTAACGTCCGGCCAGGGTCTTTTCAACCCACTCCCCGAATTTGTTGAGACGGGCCTGCATGACTTCGGGAGAAGCGGTGGCATGGTCGCTGCCCCGGACAAGGATCAGAAATTGATTCATATGGAAGTATTTACCATTAATGTCGAACGATAACCGGCAATTAGGACAAAGTAGACAAACTTTTGTACTTTACCGGAGCCATGATACACAATTACCTCCTCACCGCCTGGCGGACCCTCCTCCGCAACAAACGCTATACGTTCCTGAATATCACGGGACTTTCCATTGGTATCGCCGCGTGCCTGCTGATCTTCCTGGTCATCCGGTACGAAACCAGTTTCGATACCTGGCACCGCAAAAATATCTACCAAATAGAAAGCCAGATCCAAACGCCCCAGGGCGTGGCCATCCAGCCCG
>CAZJDB010000021.1:0-5307 GCA_964544695.1 uncultured Chitinophagaceae bacterium | reverse complement strand
CATTTGTATTAGGCGGCCTTGCGCGTATATGCCTTCACGGTGATGAATGAAAAGACGACCATGATGACCAACGCGCCCGTAATGCTCAGCCAAAAGTCGTTGCTGGTTGTCCCTTTTTCCAAAAGTGTACGGATGGCATTTACCAGGTGGGATACAGGATTGACTTCCGCGAACCACTTCAGTGGTTTAGGCAACGTGTTTACCGGTACAAAAGCGTTGGATAAAAAGGTGAGCGGAAAAAGGATCATCATGGATATTCCCTGCACGCCGGATGCCGTTTTGGCTATTACCCCGAAGAAAGCGAAAATCCAACTGGTACACCAGGCGAAAAATATAACCAGCGCACTTGCTTCCAGTACTCCGATAATACCTGCATGGGGGCGCATTCCCATGATGTACCCCATAGAAAAGGTCAGCACCGTTACGATGACATACCGGATTGCATCGGCTATGAGCGCACCCGCGAGCGGGGCGATGCGTGCGACCGGCAAGGAGCGGAAGCGGTCAAACACCCCCTTTTCCATATCGTCCCTCAGGTTGACGCCAATGGCGACGGAACCCGTCAGGATGGTCTGTGCCAGGATGCCGGGTATGATGATGGGAAGATAGGCGTGGACATTACCCGCGATGGCCCCCCCGAAAAGATAGGCAAACATGAGCGTGAATAAAATGGGCTGCAGGGTGACGTCGATCAACTGTTCGGGCGTCCGCCGCACCTTAAGCAAGCCGCGATAGGCCATGACTAAGGATTGCTGAACGGTCAATGCCGGGCTGATGGTTCTGCTGAGGTTATTGTTCATATGAATAGTTTGGTTGGGTTTGCTGACCGGTTAGGGTTAGGAAAACTTCGTCCAGCGTGGGGGATTTGACACTCACTGCCGACAGTCCGATTCGCGCATTGCGCAGGGCAAGCAGCAGGTCGGTTATGACTTCGGGATCCTGCATGGGTGCCGTTATGGTATTGTTCCCCGCAACATGCACTTCCACTTGTAATAGTCGCTGAATGATGCCTTTGGCCTGATGCAGGTGTTCATCCTCGGACAGTTTCAGTTCCAGGGATGCCGTTCCTACTTTGGCTTTGAGCTGATCCGGCGTGCCTTCGGCGATGACCTTTCCACGGTCGATCACCGCAATCCTATCCGCCAGTTGGTCGGCTTCATCGAGGTATTGCGTAGTCAACACCACCGTCGAACCGTTTTTTACCAAGCGGCGTATGGTATTCCACATTTGAATGCGTGTCCGCGGATCGAGCCCCGTGGTAGGCTCGTCCAAAAACAGGAGGGCAGGCTGGGAGATCAGGCTGGCAGCCAGGTCAAGCCGGCGACGCATACCCCCGGAATATTTGGCAAGGGGTCGTTTGGCGGCCTCCGTCAGGTCGAACTCCTCGAGCAATTCCTTAGCCCTTCGTTTGGCCTCCCGGTTGTCGAGGCCCAACAACCTGGAAAAAATGATGAGATTCTCGGTCGCCGACAATTTTTCGTCCACGGAGGCATATTGGCCGGTCAAACCAATCAGTTGCCGGACGATGTGGTTGTCCTTTACGACGTCGTAACCAAAGATCTTAGCCGAACCGCCATCGGGCTTTAGGAGGGTTGCCAGCATCCTGATGGTGGTCGTTTTTCCTGCGCCGTTCGGGCCTAAAACACCATAAATCCCACCCGCGGGTATATGCAGGTCGATACCATCCACGGCGTGGAATTGGCCAAAGACCTTTACCAGCCCCCGGGCCTCTACTGCTACTTGGGATAATTTCATTGTAAGTCGTTGTGAAGGCGAAACTAGTTGTTGGCGCCGTTTTGAGGAATGGGAGGTCGGTGAGCGGGTGGGGAATGTCGGTAAAAATAGAATTTGTATCGGTCTGCTGACATAGGGCTGTCACCGGGCAGGTGCATCTTTGTCCTAAATCTATGTATATGACAACTCAGGAAGTAGCAAACCGCTATCACGAACTAATGTCTCAACGGAAGTTTATCGAAGTCCAGGACACACTTTATCATGAAGACGTCATTTGCCAGGAACCCGAAAAGGCGGCCTTGATGGGTATGGCTATCATTACCAATGGCAGGGAAGCGGTAAAGGCGAAGGGTAACGCTCGCCGTGCTGGCATGGAGACTTTGCATAGTTATCATTGCGGCACACCCATCGTTGCGGGGGAGTTTTTCAGTGTGGTTTTGAAACAGGAGGTTACTTTCAAAGGGAAGCCCCGCATTTCGATAGAGGAAATCGGGGTTTTTCACGTAATTGACGGGAAGGTGGTCAAAGAACAGTTCTTTTTCTAGGACTGTTGTATATTGGCTGACCTATGCACAAAATATCCCTTTGGGTCATGGCCGGTTTATACGTGCTTGCCGGAATCAACCATTTTGTCCGCCCGGGGATGTATGTCTCCATAGTGCCGCGTTTTCTGCCGGAATCTTCGTATCGGCCGATTGTTTACGTCAGTGGTGTTTGCGAGTCTGTTTTGGGATTGCTTCTGATCCCGGCGGTTACGCGCCCGATGGCTGCGTGGCTGATCATCGGCCTCCTGATTGTCATTTTCCCGGCGAATATCCAAATGACCATCGATTTTACCCGGCGCCACAACCCCTATACTTGGCTGACCTGGCTGAGACTCCCGTTACAACTGGTTTTGATCTGGTGGGCGTATACATTTGCGAGGAATGCCTAATTTCGGGCATGATAAATCCAAAAACGATAACCATTGCTGCCCACAGCAAACACCCGCTAACCGTTAATCGCCTGGGCTATGGAACTATGCGACTGACCGGCCCCGAGATTTATGGCGAACACCATAACAGGCCTGAAGCCTTGCAGATTTTAAAGAAGGCAATAGAAGTCGGCGTCAATTTTATCGATACGGCGGACTATTATGGGGAAGATGTCACCAATCGCTTGATAGCGGAAGCTTTGTATCCTTATCCGGCAGATTTGGTGATTTGCACCAAGGTGGGGGGCGCGCGCAAGCCCGATAAAAGCTGGATTCCCTTCAATAAGCCCGAAAATCTGCGCACCAGCATTGAAAATAACCTGCGCACTCTTAAAATCGACCAGGTAACACTGGTACATTTCCGGGCGATCGGTAGCACTATGAATTTTGAAGAATCCATGGAAGCTATGTTTGCCATGCAGCAGGAGGGAAAAATATTGCATGTGGGCGTGAGTAATGTCACCAGGGCGGAATTGGAAACAGCCATGAAAATGGGGGAAATTGCTACGGTTGAAAACATGTACGGTCATGCGCAGCGCATGACGCACAAACAGGGGCATATGGAAAGTAACGGAGGCGGGGAAGTGCTGGATATATGCGAAAAGAATGGGATACCCCTGGTGCCTTATTTCTCGCTGGTCCTGTCGATGCCCAAAAAGGATACCCGGATTGCCGGAATCGCCAAAAAATATGGAGTAAACGAAGTACAGGCGAATATTGCCTGGTTGCTACATAAGTCGCCCTGGATTTTGCCTATTCCGGGCACCTCATCATTGGCCCATTTTCAGGAAAATATGGCGGCGGCGAATATCAAGCTGACTGAAGAGGATATGCGGTATTTGGACTAAACTGTCCGGGCAGTGCAGGATCGGTAAAGCGTCAAAATGACAATTAATTTTGTTTTGACACGTATTTTACCTAATTTTCTTGCAAATGCTGCCATTATGAATGATACATCGGGGGGCGCGTCATCCATGGACCGCAGGAAAT
The DNA here is from genome assembly GCA_964544695.1 of uncultured Chitinophagaceae bacterium. Lineage (GTDB taxonomy): Bacteria > Bacteroidota > Bacteroidia > Chitinophagales > Chitinophagaceae > Dinghuibacter. The sequence continues at coordinate 1,610 of CAZJDB010000021.1, read as the reverse complement.
TCGTGGAGCTGGCGGCCACCGGCGCTTTGGCCTTCACTATTGTCCCCAGGCATGTACTCGGTGGAAAAAACCATATCGCGCCCAGCGATAAAATCACGCTCGCATACATCGGATGCGGTACGCAGGGACTCAGGGAACTATTGCCTATGTTGTCCGTACCCGGAATCCGGGTGATTTCTGTTTGCGATCCCAACAGGGATGCAGTTGGCTATATGGATTGGTCAAAGGATGGTCTAAGGGACGACATCCGTGCGGCCCTTGGAAAAAAGGATTGGAGCCCTGGTGGAGACAATGCCGTTGCGGGGGGAAGGGAAAACGGGAAGTCCGTCGTGGATGCTTATTACAAATCCACGGGTTGCACGGCCTATGCGGATTTCCGTGAACTCCTGGATAAGGAAAAGGACCTCGATGCCGTTAAAATAATGACCCCGGACCACCTTCACGGCGTCTTTGCCATGGCGGCTTTGAAGCGAAATAAGCATGTTTTGATGCACAAACCCCTTTCCAACCGGTTATTGGAAGGAAAGGCAGTCATTGACCTGGCACGGAAAAGCAATAGTATTACGCACCTCGTTCCGTGGGACTCCAACGGCCCGATGGACCAGGTAATGCAATGGATCAATTCGGGCGTGATCGGAACGCTAAAGGAAGTGCACAATTGGACCAATCGTCCTGTCTGGCCGCAATTTTCAGCCCTTCCTACCGGTGTCACGCCCGTTCCGGAGGGCTTGGATTGGAATCTCTGGCTCGGCCCCGAGGCCGACCGGCCCTATTCTCCAAATTATACAAACATGGTATTCCGGGGCTGGTACGATTTCGGGGGAGGGTCGATGGCCGATATGGGTCATTATAGCCTATGGACGGTCTTCAATGCGCTGCAATTGGAATCACCCACCATTATCGACCCCTCTTTTAGTCATTTCGTAGGAAGGGGAGACCATGTTCCGGATTTTACACCCAATGATTTCTCCTTTCCCCTGGCTTCCACGGTCCGGTTTGCTTACCCGGCCAAAGGGATCGATTTGTTTTGGTATGATGGGGGCATGAAACCCCCGGTACCGGTCGAATTACTCGATGAAGGGTTGCCCGGTGAGGGAATGATGTTCACGGGTGAGCACGGCAAGATTTTAACCGGGTTCAATATTCAAAACCCCCGTCTGCTATCGCAGAAAGGCGTAGTGAGTCCTCCAGCAGGACAAACCGATAAGATGGCAGCCGCGTTGCAATTGTTTGTCGATGCCTGTAAAAGCGGGAAGCAGTATCCGGGGAGCTTCAGGGAAGCTGAATACCTGACCGAAGCGGTCAATTTGTATGCTGTCGCGCTCAGGTCCGGGCGGCAATTGCGGTATGATGCGGCCACGAGGCGAATCACCAACGTTGTTGAGGCCAATAAATATTTGTACCGGGAATACCGGGCAGGATGGGACCCGGCGTCCATTTAAAACTGTTTAACTATGGAAAATTTGAATAGGAGGGAATTCGTGGGTCAAGGCTTACTGGGATTGGGCGCCTTGTTGGCCTTTTCCCATTGGCCATCCACCGTCAGGGCAAGTGCACCGGCGGGATACAAGCAGCCAATCGGGTTCCAGGCATATCCACTCAAGGACGGG
>CAZJDB010000020.1:0-31017 GCA_964544695.1 uncultured Chitinophagaceae bacterium | reverse complement strand
GCGACAGGAAGCAATTCGGATGGCCAGGCTCCGCCCACGCGGACCTTCGGCGCCAGTTTGAACATCACCTTTTAAAAAACGTACATGAAAAAAATATTGATAGGAGCATTGGTACTAGCGGGTTGCCAGAAACACTTCCTGAATGTCAACACGAGCCCCAACAACCCCTCCACCGCCACGCCCAGCCTGGTGCTGAGCAATGCACTGACGCAAACGGCCTCGATCATCAGCACCGATTTCGTATACATCAACGGGACCCAGAACTACTACGGTTCGAGTTCCCAGGCGGCCACCCCTGGCCCGGTCACGACCAATAACTTCACCAGCAGCAGCCTGGCCAGTGTCTGGTCGGATACGTACCATAACCTCAATGACTATGCGTACGTGGCCCAGGACGGTGCAGCCACAGGGGAATGGTTCATGGTGGGGATTGCACGTACTATGTCGTCCCTGGATTATCAAATGCTCGTGGACAGTTACGGGAATATTCCCTTTTCGCAGGCACTGAAGCTGGACAGCGGCATCCTCAATCCAATCTACGACCCTGCCCAGGGCGTGTATGATTCGTGCATCATGGAACTCGATTCGGCGATAGCCCTGTTCGAAAATACACCCCTGATGCAGGCCTTCAATCCAGGTCAGGCAGACGTGATGTTCCAGGGTAATGTGACCCTTTGGACCAAATTGGCCAACACGGTCAAATTGCGGATGCTGCTGCACATGGTGAACGTAAGTAGCCAGCAGTCCTTCATCACCGCCGAGATGGCCAAAATCGCCGCAGACCCGGTCGGGTTGCTGGCGGCAGGAGAAAGCGCGCTCGTCAATCCCGGTTACGCCACTGATGAGCCGGCCCACCTGAACCCCTTGTGGTCGACGGTCGGATACCAATTCAATGGTTCCGCCGCCTTCGTGGGTGCCGTGGCCAACAGCTATTTCATCAATAAACTGGCGGGATATAACGATCCCCGCTACGGATATTTCTACAACACCAATTCCGCCGGCCTCGTCGAAGGCGCCGCGCTGGGCGGACAGGGAGGGAATTCGTCGGCTTGTTATTTCGGAGGCCCGACCAACCTGGAAAACCCCAACAACATCCCCTTCAATGACACCCTGCCCACGGGCGTTTCGGCGCCCACGGTATTCGGGTTGCTCCAGTCGGCCTCCATGTCCTCCATCATCCTGTCGAGTTGGGAAAGTCTGTTTCTTCAGGCGGAAGCGGTGGCGAGGGGTCTTCTTCCCGGCGACGCCCAAACGCTCTATAATCAGGCCATCACCGATAATTTCGCGTACCTCAACGTGACCTTCGGTCCGAACAATGCCTACAATGCCAGTCCGACGGCCTATGCCCAGGTCTACGAAGCCCAAAACATTGCCAACGTAGGATGGGCCGCCAGCTCCGGAAATCCCCTGTTGGCCATCATCACCCAGAAGTACATTTCGCTTTGTTTCACGGACCCCCTGGAATCCTGGACGGATTATCGCAGGACGGGCTACCCGAGCGATCTGCCCTTTACCGACAATCCCGAAAGGTTATATCCCTATCCTTTCCGGCTGTTGTATCCTCAGGTGGAGTACAATACCAATCCCGCCAACGTGGAGGCCGAGGGAACGATTTCCCCCGTTTCTCCCAAAATTTTCTGGATGCCTTAAACGAACGAAAATGAAAAAACTGATCCTGATATTCGGCGCACTCGCGCTTTTGACGCTGCCCTCCTGTCTCAAGGATAACCCCAATAGCTTCAACTTCAATTCTGTGGGGACTTCCTTCGACCAACTGGCCAGCATCAACGACCTAAACACCGGCGTCAACGGAGGCGCCACGCTGGCCAACCAGAATTGCTACTTCATGACCGTAAGGGTGGACAGTACCTACGAAGCTACCGATTCGGTGCAGATCGAGGAGGGAGGAAGCGCCGTTTCCGGCAATGTTTCGGTGACGATCGGACTAGACACCACCGACTTCAATACCTTCAATGCGGCCAACGGTGGCGGTTTCGAACTCTTGCCCGCGGCGGACTACAGCATCCCCACGCCCACCACCGTAATGAAATCCGGGTCCCGGGAAGCCAACGTGTACCTCCAGTTCAATACGAAGCTGATCGATTTCTCCAAAAAATACATCCTGCCCCTCATCATTACCAATGCGGGGAATAACGCCATCAGCGGGAACTTCGGGGCCGTCATGTACGAGGTCGTGCCCGGGAACCAATACATGGGCTTGTACCATTCCGTAGGGCAGCGGGTACAGAGCAACGTCACCTACACCATCGACGACGCCAAATATCTCTACGACTTTTCGGGGATCACAGCCGTGCAGGGGTCATTTCCGACCGCAGGCGGGCATGGAGTGACCGTTCCTTCGGCTTTCGTATCCAACGCGGTGGTCCTGGATTGCGCGGATCAAGCGGTTTACCTGGGGATAGGGGAGCAAATGGACCTGACGGTGAACCCCGGGAATTCGGTCACCGTGTCCAATGATAACCTGTATGGCTTTGGCATCTTCACCTATACCCTGGTGCCGGGGACATCCACCTATGACCCCGTGAACCACGTGTTCACCCTGAGCTATGGGTTTACGGATCCCTTTTCGGGGGATACCTCCGTGGTATCGGAAGTGCTGACGCGCCTCAATTAAAAAAGGGTTCCAGTTTTTTTCTCAAGCCGTCGGGCATTTCCGTGCGCTGCATGGTATCCGCGGTCATAAAATACAACAGTACCTTTCCCGAGGTGAGAAGTTTTCCCTGTTCATTGAAGACTTCCTGGTGGAAGGTGATGCGGTGACCTGTGGGAAGCTCTCTTAGGGTAGTCTTGACCGTCAGCAGGTCATCGTAGCGCGCCGGGCGCAGAAACCTGGCTTGCCATTCGATGACGGGCATGATGATACCCTTTTCTTCCATTTCCTTATAGGTTAAGCCCAAGGTACGGATCGCCTCGACGCGGCCCACCTCGAAGTACTCCACATAGTTACCGTGGTAAACTACTTGCATTTTATCTGTCTCGCCGTAGCGGACCCGGACTTGCGTGGTGGCTGTGAACATATCAAATCATTCCATCAACACTGATTTTCCCGGGGCCGGTGAAGAGCAGCACCAGGAAGGCTGTCAGGTATAGCCACGCCAACTCCGTGCTGATCAGCCCCTGTCCCCGGTGGTACATGGCCAGGGCCACCCCCAGGACGATGATGAGGGGGATCACGGCAATACGGGTAATAAATCCGAGGATTACCAGGGCCGCGCAAAATACCTCTGCCAAGATCACCAGGCAAAGTGACCAGCGGTGGCCGATATGGAAAGGGTCGAAAAAGGTATATTGCATGCTGGAAAAGGCCTTTAGCTTCTCCACGCCGTGGTGCCAAAGGATGATAAAACCAAAGGCCACGCGCAGGATCAGGGTAGCGAAGTTGAAGGCCCCCTTAGAGTAGTTGATCGATGTAAATCTGCTCATCGCCAAATATAAGTTTTCTATCTTTACGCCGAATAACATACTATAAACCGCTGGAAAATCGTTACCCATAGCATGATGAAGCAATTCAGCCTCCTACTTGGATTGGCTTTCTACCTATGCACCGCCCAGGCTCAACCTTCAGCCATTCACTTAGATCCGGATGCAAAGTTCAAGCAGGCCGAGGAATACTTCATCCATGGGCAATACACGCTGGCGCTCCCCATCCTGAGATCCCTGGACCAACAAATGCAGGCGCCCGATGCGGACAGGCAATCCCTCCATACCGACGACATACATTTCTACCTGTATTCCTGCCAACTGCTGGATGACGAGAACAGCGCCGTAGAGCCCGCCAAGGAGTACATCAACAGCATTAACAACCAGGCCAGGGTCCAGCAACTCTCTTTTTACCTGGGCGATTACTATTACCGGAGGCAGGACTTTGCCAAGGCCCTGACGTACCTGGAAAATGCGGGCATCGCCAACCTGAGCAACGAGGAAATCGGGAAGGAAAAGTTCGAACTGGGCTATGCTTATTTCAACGAAAAACAATACGCCAAAGCCGAACCCCTGCTGGGCGCCATCCGGCAGGTGACCACGGATCCCAATTATGTGGCCGCGAACTATTACTACGGGTTCATCGCCTACCTGAATAAGCAATATGGACTGGCCCTGGAGTGCTTCCAGAAAGCGGAAACGGACTCCGCCTTCCAGGGAACGGCATCCTTTTACGAAACCGAGATTTATTACTTCCAGGGTCAGAAGGAAAAAGCCCTGGCCAAGGGCGCGGCCATCCTGAAGCAATACCTGGGGGCCTCCTACGCCGTCGAACTGAACCACCTAGTGGGCCAAATGTATTTCGAGCGAAAAGAATTTTCCAAGGCCCTCCCTTACCTGGAGGCCTTCATGAACGCTTCGGACAAGCTCACACGCGACGAACTCTACGAACTCAGCTATTGCTATTACGAGAGCAAGCAATACGATAAGGCCATCGAGGGCTTCAAACAACTCAGCGACCGGACCGATTCCCTGAGTCAAAGCTCAATGTATCTCCTGGGGGACGCCTACCTGAAGACGGGTCAGAAGGCCAGTGCCCGCAACGCTTTTTCTTTCTGCGCCGAGAACAGCAGTTTTCCCCAGCAAAAAGAGGTGTCCCTGTTCAACTACGGGAAACTTTCCGTGGAGCTGGGATACCAGAACATCGCTTTGACCAGTTTGCGGCGCTTTCTCCAAACCTATCCTCAATCGGCCTATGCGGCTGAAGCGCGGGAACTGCTGGTGGGTTTGCTGGCGAACACCAGCAATTACCGGGAAGCGCTGGAGCTGCTGCAGGGCATTCAAAACCCGTCTGAAGCTACGCAGCGCCTTTACCCCCGGATATTATACGGGAGAGCCGTGGAGTACATCAATGACCAGCAGGTCAGCGGAGCCGACGAGCTCCTCACGAAAATCCTGACCAGTCCCTTCAATACACAGGTGCTGCCCCTCACCCTTTTTTGGAAAGGAGAGCTGGCCTACCGCGTCGGAAAATACGATTCGGCGATCCGGTACCTGGATCGTTTTTTGAGGAGCGGGCATACGAACCAGGGGGATATTGGCGTGCCCGAGGCGCGCTATGACCTCGGTTATTGCCTCTTTCAGCTCCAGGATTATAACCAGGCCCTGGGCTATTTCCAGCAGGTGGCCAGGACCAGCGCTCCCGCGATCGCTACCCCGGCTATCCAGCAGGATGCGTACGTGAGGGCCGCAGACTGTTATTTCGTATTGCGTGATTACCGGAGGGCCAAGGAGAACTACGACCTCGCCCTGACCTATCACTGGCAGGGGAGCGACTATGCCCTGTATCAGGAGGCTATGATCGCAGGGATCACCAACGCGGGGGCCAAAGTGAAGCTCCTGCAGCAGGTGGCGCGCACCTATCCGGGCAGCCCCCTGGTGGCTGAAAGCAATATGGAGATCGCCTCTACCCTGATCGCGCAACAGCGCTTTGGAGACGCCATTCCATACCTCAATGCCGTGGCCGCCGACTCGTCTTCTCCCGCCCTGAAGCCCAAGGTACTCTTGAGGCTGGGGGTCGTGAATTACAACCTCAATAAAACTGACGCCGCCCTGGCCGAATACAAGCAATTGGTGCAGCAGTACCCCAATGCGCCCGAGGCCGACGACGCCATGGCCAATATCAAATCCATTTATGTGGATATGGGCAGGCCCGGTGACTATATCAACTATGCCAAGAACACGGGCAAAGAGGTCAGTGGGGGTGAAGCCGATTCACTTACCTATGCGGCGGCCCAGCTCCAATACGACAACGGGAACTGCCCCGACGCCGTCAAACAATTCGCCGACTACATCTCCAAATATCCCGGTGGAGCAAATCTGATCCCCGCGCACTTTTACAGTGCGGAATGCCTTTCGCAACAGAAAAAATGGCCCGAGGCCCTTTCGGGTTACGATTTTGTCGTGAACCAGGGGCCGAGCCGCTTTGCCGAAAAGTCCGCCATGGCGGCTTCCCGCATTGCGTACTTTGAAATCAAGGATATCCCCGCCGCTTCGATTTACTTTGGGAAGCTAAGGGACTTTGCCACCACTGACCAGAATCAATTGGAGGCCCTGAGGGGACTCCTGCGGTGCCAGTTCCAATTACAACACTATGATACCGCCACGCTGGTGGCCAGGGACCTGCTGGGCCGAAAGGGCCTTTCGACCGATGACAAGGCCCTGGGCGCCCTGGTAACGGCCAAGAATCAGCAACTACAGGGACAATTGGATCAGGCGGCCGTTGCCTATAAGACCGTAATCAATCTCAACAAGGGGGAATGGGCAGCCGAGGCGCGTTACGAGATCGCCCACATGCTGATGGATCAGAATAACCTCAACGGCGCGGAAAAGGCGGCCTTCGAGGTGATCAACAAAAGCGGTTCCTACGACCTGTGGGTGACCAAGGCGTATCTTTTGCTGGGTGACGTGTACGACAAGCGGAAGGACTACTTCAATGCAAAAGCGACCTTCCAGAGCATCGCCCAAAATGCGACCATTCCCGAACTCAGGCAACTGGCCCAGCAAAGGCTGGATCAGGTCAAGCAGGAAGAGGCCCAACATTCCAAAATAGGTGATCAATGAAGAAATTAGGAATCATATTGCTCGTGTGGGCTCCCGCCATAGCCAGTGCGCAGACCCAGGATACCGTGCTGCCCTCCCGTACGGTCAATGTCACCTCTACCTACAAGCCCGTTTTGCAGAACGCAACTAAAATCAATTTCAACGCGACCCTGCCCCCCGTGGACAATACCCTGCCGGTGCTGCAATACGATATCCCCGCCCAGGCCCTGTACTTCAATTACCTGCCCGCGGGGCTGGAACCCATCGTCCTGAAGCCCGATTCCAATGGGATCAAGGAAAACAGCAATTACGTCAAAGCGGGATTCGGCAACTTCACTACACCCTATGCGGAAGCGGGACTCAGCTTCGGAAATTCGAAAAACGCTTTCGGCATCTACGGGGACCATATTTCCTCCCAGGGGAATATCCAATACCAGGATTACAGCAAGACTTCGGGTTATATATATGGTCACGCGGAAACGGGAAATTCCATCCTGTATGGAAAAGCGGGCGTCAAGCTGGACCAGTACGAGCTCTACGGGTACGACCAAACGCTGTTTCCCAATTATACCAAGAACCAATTGGAGCAGCAGTTCCTGACCTTCAGCGGACAGGTCGGGCTTCGCAATGCAACATCCAACGAATACGGATTTTCCTACGATCCCCATATCGACTTTTCCCGTTTCGGGGACAACCACAACGGCAATGAAATCGACGGCGTGGTCTCCGTGCCGCTAGAGAAGCGCTTCGGGGACAATTGGGCCTTCCGGGTTAATGTAGCGGGGGATTTCACCCTGTACCAGGCCAATGCGCTGCCCAAAAACATTACCAACGATATTTACTACGTCACCCCCGTCATCTCTTATCACAACGAGACCTTTACACTGAACGCGGGGATCAACCCCACCTGGGACCAGAATGCGGGGGGTACCTTGAGTATGTATCCCCACATAGACGCGACGATAAAGGTCACCGAACCCCTTTCCCTCATCGCGGGTTGGACCGGGTATACTCAAAAGAATTCGTATCAATACCTGGAGAGCCTCAACCCCTACCTGGCACAACCCGATACGCAATACAATACCAATGTGCGGACCTTTTGGGGAGGCATCAAGGGGAGTGCCGGACCTCACTTTAGTTACCTGGCCAAGATTTCCTATATGACGTTTGCGAACCTGCCCCTCTTCGTCAACGACACCATTACGGGCATGACCTTCCAGACCCTGAGGGAGGCCAAGATGAATGAAATGCAGGTGCATGGGGAATTGGCCTTCGCGGCGGGGGGGCATTTCAGCCTGACCGTGGCCGGGGACATCAACAACTACATCAACCTTCAAAGCAATCCGGAACCATATGGGTACGTTCCGGTGGACCTGAGCGCCAAACTCCGCTGGATGCCTGTCAAGGACGTGACCCTCAAGGCCGACCTTTTCGCCTGGGGAGCGCCCTGGTACCGGACGCAGGCCAAGGAAACCAAGCAGGGCAGCACCGCCTTCGACCTCAACGCCGGTATAGATTTTGCTGTCAGTAAGCGGTTCGGCCTATGGCTGGATTGCAATAATATCCTGAACGACCAGTATGAGCGCTGGAATCAATATCCTGTCCTGGGGTTCAATATTCTGGGGGGAATTGTATTTTCGTTCGGCCAAAGCAGATAACGTAATGAAGGAGATCCTCTTAAAGTACCTGTTACAATACCAGCAACTGGGACTCCCCGGAATAGGCTTCCTACAACTGTACATCCGGGCCAGCCAGACCGATATTGTCAATCGGCGCATTCTCCCTCCGAGCCCTTCTTCCCGGATGACCTCCGACGTACCCGTTCCCGCTGAGCAGGATCAGGTCCGCTTCATTTCGCGCACCATGCAGGTGAATGAGGATGTGGCGGAGCGGCAACTGGCGGATTTTTGTGCGGCTGCGCTGGAAGGCATTAAAAAGGGGGTGCCCCTGGAATGGGAGGGCTTTGGACGGATCAGGAAGGGGATAGCCGGGGACATGACCTTTGAATTGACTTCCAAGTCCATTTTTGCCTTTCCTCCGGTGACCGCCGAGCGGGTCATCCGGACCAATGCCGAGCACACCATGGTAGTCGGCGATACCGAAAAGACCAATACGGAAATGGCTGAGCTCCTTCAAGTGGAGTCCGAGCCGACTGTTAAGAAATCGCGTTGGTGGATTTGGGCCATTCTCCTGTTCCTGGTAGGAGCGGGGATTCTCGCCCTTTATGTGTACCAGCACAACGGCCACCCGGGCGGATTCCGGAACCAGGAGACATTACCGTCAAGCCCTTAGCGGCACTGGTGGCGTGGTTGGCCAAAAAAATCCGTTTCTTTGCACCTGCATGATTCATTACAATCACTGTCCCATTTGCGGGGCCCCCTCCATTCATCCCGTCCTTGAAGTAAAGGACAATACCGTTTCGGGCAAAACATTTGCCGTTTGGCATTGCGACAGTTGCACAGGCCGGTTCACCCAGGATATACCCGGGAAGGAGGAGATTGGCGCCTATTATCAGTCTTCCGATTATATTTCGCACAGCGACACCCGCGAGGGCCTGGTCAACCGCCTGTATCATCAGGTGCGCGCCATCACCCTGAATACCAAACGGCGCATGGTGCAGGCGGCGACCCGGCGGTCCACGGGCACCCTGCTGGATTTGGGCTGTGGCACGGGGGCTTTTTTGCACGTGATGGAGAAGGCGGGATGGCATGTCACCGGTTTGGAACCGGATCCCGGCGCCAGGGAAAAAGCCGCCTCCCTGTATGGACTTCGGATCCAACCCATCGAGGCCCTGGCCCACCTGGAACCAGCATCTTTCAACGCTATCACCTTATGGCACGTATTGGAGCACGTTCATGACCTGGGGGAGTACATCGAGCAGTGCAAACGCCTGCTGGTCCCCGGGGGCGCTATCCTTATCGCGGTCCCCAATTACCTGTCCCTGGACGCCCAACACTACGGTTCCTCCTGGGCAGCCTATGATGTGCCCCGCCACCTGTATCACTTTTCACCCCGTTCCATGGAAAGGCTGCTCGACAAGCATCACCTGGAATCCGTCAGCAAACTGCAAATGTGGTTCGACAGTTTTTACGTCAGCATGTTGAGTGAGCGCTACGCCACGGGTCACAACAGGACGGCCGCTGCGGTATGGACGGGGCTGCGGTCCAATTTGCGGGCGATCCGGAATGCGGAAAATTGTTCTTCCGTGATTTATGTGGCGCGTGCCACGGCTCGCAGGGTGCCGTTGGGGCAGGCTACTTGAAGTCCACTTCGAACAGCGCGGGCCAGTTTTTCCCGGTTATGTAAGTTTTGTTAGAGGTGGAATCGTACGCGATCCCGTTGAGCACGTCGTTTGAGTCATAAACCACTTCCCCCTGGTGCTTCAATAGGTTGGTGAAATCGGCCTTGCCCACGACATTTCCATTGGATGGATCGATCTTGACGATGTAGTCCGTTTGCCAAATATTGGCATAGATGAAACCGTGGATGTATTCCAGTTCGTTGAGGTTGTTGACCAGGGATCCGTTCTCGCTTACGTTGATGGACCTCACCTCCGCCATTGTTTCCGGATTCCTGAAGTACAATTTACTCGATCCGTCGCTGATGATCAGATTTTGGTTGTCGTGGGTCATGCCCCATCCTTCAGTGGGCAGGGGAATGGTATCGATCAGTTTGAAATTGGTATCGTATCGGAAAACCGTGTGGTTCTCCCAGGTCAGTTGGTAGATTTTATCTTTGAAGAAGGTAATGCCTTCTCCAAAGTACTTTTTGTTCAGGTCGACCTTCCTGACAACCTTCCCCGTAGACAGGTCCAGTTCCCGGAGCTGCGACTCTCCGTATTCCCCTGTGCCCTCGTAGAGGTTGCCCTTGTAGAATTCCAGGCCCTGCGTAAAGGCCGCGGTATCGTGGGGGTATTTCTTAATGATGGTATAGGCCATTCCGCCATTGCTTGCGTCCTCGTCATCCTTGTGGCTATTGCAAGCGAGTATCAGGATGGTCAAAATCCATGAAAGTTTTCGAATCATGCTGTAAAAATGACGTATTTTCCCAAAGTGAGCGCGGTGCTGGCCATATTTTTTGCCCTTGTTATGCGGGGAACCGTAGACCCCATCGTCAGCTCCGATTCCGCCACTTGTACCTTACCCTTCACCAAGGCTGGAAACCTGATCCTGGTGCAGGCCAAGGTCGATACCACCTCGGGATATTTCATCATCGATACGGGCAGCCCCAACCTGGTGCTCAACATCACGTATTTCCGGCGGTACGCGACCACCAATCCAACGGAAAGCGGAGGCATTACCGGGGGTGTGGCATCGAGCGTTCAGACGTCCGTGGACAGCCTTTACCTGGGCGGCGTCCGTTTCCACCACCTGGACGCGGATATGATCGACCTGGGCCATATTGAAAACGAAAAGGGCGTAAAGGTGTTGGGCTTGCTCGGTATGCAGCTTTTCGAAAACTTCGAAATGATCATCGACTACGACCAAAGCCTCCTTTACCTGCACCTGATCCGGAAAAAGGAAGCCCCCACCTATCAAAGCGCCTTGTTGAGTGATACCTCCGCCTACCGGGTGGTGCCCATCGACATCGAGCAGCACAAGCTGATTGTCCACACCGAGCTGAAGGGCAGGAAGTTGAAATTCGTGGTGGACAGCGGGGCCGAAACCAGCGTATTGGACAGCCGGTTGCCCAATAAGGTATTCGAAAACGTAACCATCACCCGCAGGGTTCAACTCCATGGGACGGGCGCCCAGCAAGTGGAAGCCCTTCTTGGAGATTTACGGAACATGACCATCGGAGGCCAGGTGATCGCTACCATGCCGGTCCTGATCACCAACCTGGAGAGCATGTGCGTCGCCTATAATAATTGCATCGATGGAATGCTGAGCTTCGATTTCCTTTCCCTGCATAAAATTGGGTTTAACTTTGTGAATCGGAAGATGTACATATGGCGTTGAGGATACATATGATTTGGGTGTTTTTCCTGGCCCTGACGCTGATGGCGCGGGCCCAGGAACTCAATTCCTATACGATCAGGGACGGGCGGATGTACATTACCTTGAACGTACATATCGACAGGGCCAAGCTGGACAGCTTCATCGTGCAATATGACCTGACCGACCTGGACCTGCCCCATATTTTGAAGGATGGCAAATTCGACAAGCTCAGGAAAAAGGGCTGGAGGGTAGATGAGTCGACTAGCCGGGTTCTCTCGATCAGCAAGCAACTCCTGGGCACTTCCGACCTGGGTAACCCAGGAAAGCGAATGGTCATTACGGAAATGGGGTCCCAGGACGGACATCCCACTTTGGCCGAGCGCTTCCCCTATCATAACGATGACTTGATTTTCGGGTGTAATCAATTCATCAACAAGTTTCCCTTTTCGGTGGTCGATTCCTTCGTAACGTTCTTCATGCGGGGACGAACCAATGCCCGTCAGACGCTGCTGGCGGGGAGCTTCACCAACTGGCAATTCGGGGCCCTGGCCATGACCCGGACGGACAGCGGGTGGATCGTCCGGGTCAAGCTGGCGCCCGGGAAGTATTGGTACAAGTTCATCGTGGATGGAGGATGGACCACGGACCGTGATAACCAACTTTCCGAAAACGATGGAGAAGGAAATATGAATTCGGTGTATTACAAACCGAACGTCACCTTCACCCTCAACCGTTTCCTCCATGCACAACACGTCTACCTTACGGGCAGCTTCAATTCGTGGGATCCCGGCGGCTTCCCGATGGCCCTGACCCAGACAGGATGGATGATACAAGTATACCTTTCGGAAGGCACCCACCGATATAAATTTATTGTCGATGGTACCCCCTATACCGATCCGGACAACCCGCATAAGCTGCCGGACGGGCAGGATGGCTACAATTCGGTGCTTGCCCTGGGCAAGCCTTACCTCTTCCGGCTGAGCGGTTTTTCCCTGGCCAAATCGGTTATCCTTTCCGGAACGTTTAATAATTGGAGCAACTTCGAGCTGGTCATGATCAAGACCAAATCGGGCTGGGAATTTCCCCTGGTGCTGGGGCCCGGAAACTACGCCTACAAATTCCTGGTGGATGGTAAAGCCATCCAGGACCCGGGAAACCCCTATTTTATAGGAACCGATCCGGTGGCTTCCTCCTTCCTGATTATTGAACCGAATTATACTTTTCGCCTTCATAAGTACGCGAAGGCGTTAAAAGTTTACCTGGCGGGTGACTTCAATGATTGGACACAGGGCTCGCTGCTGATGAAGCGGGTTGGAGACGATTGGATTTTCCCTATCCACCTTTCGGTGGGAAAACACCTGTATAAGTTTATTGTGGACGGAGAATGGATCAAGGATCCAGGTAACCCACTATGGGAGGAAAATGAGGTTGGGACGGGGAATTCCATTATATGGATATCACCCTGATTTTTGCGGGCCCGGCTCGCGCACCCGACTTCAGGCCCGCTTGATCGCGCGGACGATCCAAATCAGGATCACAGCTCCGATGATCGCGACAATCAGCCTGCCGATAAAGCTATAAGCGGTGATTCCCAACAATCCGAATACCCACCCCCCGATAAATGCCCCGATGATCCCGACGATGATATCGCCCAGGATACCGAATCCGCTGCCGCGCATTAGCCTGCCGGCGATCCACCCAGCCAGGGCGCCGATGATCAGTTCCATTAACCAATAAGGCATAGTTTATAGATTATGACATATAATCTATGCATAATTTCCCACTTGCCTGTAATTATTTTTTCAGGAAGATATAGGTAGCCCCCCCGCCGAAGGAAATAAATCCGGGTGACAGGTACAGGGTATCGTGGCTGATGTTTACCTCCATTCGATTGTCAATGACCGTAAGTACCCCATTATTGTCCTGAGATTCGGTCCAGACGTCGAATAACCCCGTTTGGACGAAATTGTTTAATTCCAAGCCTCCGCTTTTCGCATTGTTGGAATCGATGTTGAAAGACCATGTGCTCTGGCACACCAAATGTCCATTCAGCAAAGAGGTATAAGTCCCGTCCAGGTTCAATTCCAGCAGGACCGAGGAATCGGCTGCGGGCGTTTTGGAATAGGCACCCGCGCCGATCCATTCGTTCACCTGAGCCAATTGCCAGTTGTTTGCAAGGGTTGCAGTTTCGATGCTTTGGGCGGATTTCGGTTTGGTGCATCCGGTGGTCAGGGCCACCGCCAGGCAGGCCGTCCATATGTTTTTCATGATTATGTTTATTTTTTGTCTTTTAACGAACGTTGTCGCCAAATCGTGTATCTGATATACAGTTGAAGGGAGCTGTTCCTGGCCTGGACGACCGTGGAGGGTCCCAGTTTGAGATCGATGAATTTACTCAACGCCTGGTTGTACCTAAGACCGAACATGAACCCCTTCCACTGATAATTGGCGTCGAACAGGAGCCGGAATTCATGGGACTTGAGTTCCGAATACAGGGTGCTGCCCTTCAGGGTCTCGAGCTTGGATAATTCAAGGGAGTCGGCCAAAACCGCATTGGCCAATCTTTCATTTTCGTAAAGGGCGACCCCATTGGTCAGCTTGGAATATTGAATACCCGTTCCCACCCAAACGTTTTTCAATGGGCTGTAGTGTACGCTCACCGGCATATTGAAATAAAAGAGTTTGCGGATATAGGCAGAACTGTCGGTTTGGATAGGGTAGGATTGGGTCGTGCCATTGGCGCGGTTGTATACATAGGAAGTATCGGTGGTCAGTATGCTGTTTTTCAATGCGAGGTTCTTGCTGGTATACTGGGGTGTATTGAATTGGGCTTCCACCTGTACGTATACCTTTTTATTGAAATAATAGCGTACCTGTGGAATGGGCAGGTAGTCGGAAAGCTGCCCTTCCATTCCGCTGGAGTTCAAGTCAGAGGTGACCTGCTGCCCCAGGGGGAAGAATTGGTTGAAGCCGATCGCCACGGCAAAGCCCCTATATTTTTCTTGCGCCTTGTTTGGCTTTTTGGGGGTCCCTGCCTTGGCGGGGACTCCTTTTTTGGAAGCAGTGTCAGGCTTGGCGGCGCCTGCCTTTGTGGTGTCCGCCTTCGTTACCGTGGGAGTCGCGTTGTCCGGGTTGCCTGCCCCGATATCCGGGTTGCCGGCCATGGTATCCGGCGTCGTGGTCGTGGCCGTAGTGTCCGGTGTCATGGTCGTGGCCGTAGTGTCTGGTGTCATGGTCGTGGGTGGCGCGTTATTTGGCGTCGAACCTGTGCGTCCGGGATTCACGACTATTTGGGCTAAAGAAAGACCCGGAGCTGGCTGTCCGGTCGCCGGCCTCGTGCCCGCCCCGCCGTTTCCGGCCGCCGATACGTGGCCGCCCTCCCCGCCGCTTCCGCCCGCCGATGCGCGGCCGCCTGTCGCAGTCGTCACTTTGGTTGCAGAGGTAAGGCTGGGACCGGATGACCGGAATCCCAAGCGATGATAATTACATATGCCGATCAGCAAGAGCAAAAGAAGCAGCCACAGCCAGCGCCTCCGGTCCCGACGGGTGGGCATCTCGCTATCCAGGATCTGCTCCATAGCTTTCCAGGAATCGGACCGGGGAGGCAGCTTTACCTTCCCTAGGGCTTCGTCCCAAATGGCCTTATTTTCTCTTTCCTCACTCATATTTCCAGTTGCTGGGGTTTAATGTGACGCTTGAGGATCTTCCTCGCCTCGCTCAAATGCCAACGACTGGTGCCTTCATTCACTCCCAACATAGAGGCAATCTCGCTGTGGGAGTAGCCTTCCATGATGTATAGGTTGAACACCAATTGCGTGGTCGTAGGTAAATTCCGGATCAGGGTCAGCAACTCCTCGGCGTCCATTTTGGAGACGGCTTCGTTCTCCACCGCTGGCGCCTCCTCCTCGTTTTCGGACAGGGAAGTATAGGAGGGTTTTTGCGTTCGGATAAAATCGATAGCCGAGTTGACCATGATGGTCCTGATCCAGGTGCTCAGGGCGGCCCTGGCAGGGTTATACTGATCGATCTTCTTGAAAACCTTCAAAAAACCATTGTTCAATACTTCCAATGCGTCCTGCGCGTTTTTGGTATACCGCAGGCACAGGAGGGTCATTGCCTCATAGAACAGGGTATACAACCGTTCCTGTGCCTTGCGGTTATTTTCCTTACAACCTTTGATCAATATACTTATGTCGTCTTCGATAGGCGGCATTTAGAGCTTTTGAAACCGGCTTTGACTACGTTGATTTCCACTCAGTATCTGCATAAAGTAAATTCCCGAAGGCAGATTCTTCACGGGTATGGTAAACTTGTTGTCTCCCTGGACACCGGAGGTTTGCACTTGCCCGACCATGCTGCCCATGGAACTGAGTAGCGTGATGGTCACCGGACCGGTTGTATGCAGGGTAACATTTACATTCACCTGATCGGTCACCGGATCCGGATAGGTAATCAGGATCGGTACGGCAGCCCCATTGGTCGTGGTGGAATCCCCCGAACCAATCGTGACAATCTGGTTGCTGGAAGCGTTGCATCCATTGGGCTCACGGGTATTCAGTGATATGCTATAGGTCCCCCTCCCTGGCAAGGTTATCGTAGGATCGGATGTGTCCGAGGTGATGGCAAAAGAATCGGTCAAATTGGTGATGACCCAATTATACTTCACCTGGTTCGAAAAGGGAAGGGGATTAGCCAGTAGCCAGATGGTATTGGAGTCAAGGAGGTTATAAGTAAAGGTTACGGAACAGGTATCCTGTGGTCCGCCCACGAAGACATTCAGCGTGGTGTCCCCCTTGCAGGAATCCTGCGGGTTCGACTGGATTTTAGCCATAACCATCAACTGGACAGGGTAATTGCCTCCGGAACCATATACATGCGTCGGCGCGATGGCGGTAGAGGAAGAGCCATCGCCGAAGTCCCAGTAATAGTTATACAGGGAATCATTGTTGGGCATGGGACTAAAGTGAACCGTCTGGGGATTCGAGGAGTCTGCCGTATGCGTGAAAAAGACTCCCTGAATGGCGCACTTACCCGTGTCTCCTAACTGGATGGTGGTACACATCTGGGCCGTACAGCTGTCGGTCGTATTGGTTTGAAGGACACAGACCTGGTAGGTGCCTAAGGTAGGGAAGGTATCCCTGAAAATGCGTTGGGTGGAGGTAGGTGTTCCATTCACCGACCATTGGTAGGTCAAAGAGGAATCCGGAACCGCGGTGGGCGATATGACTGTAAAGGTATAGCTGAGGGGGTAGGACATTGGAGTCGAAGTAAAATTTACGCTGCAGACAGGGCCGATGGGGGAAATGGCGATCCTTTGTGACAAGGAGTCGAAACAATGCGTGACCGAATCGCTAACAATGTGTATCACCGTGTAGTAACCCGGCCCGGGATATACGTGTGTGGCATATTGTCCGTGGTAGGCTGGAGACCCATCCCCGAAGTACCACGTGGCCGACTGGCCGGCGATGATGTAATTGGGGTGCGCCCCGCCGGGTTCGCCTCCGTCGGGGTAAAAGTTAACGCTATCCCCGTTGACGATAAAGTAGAACAGGGCATCGCACGAACTGGTGTGCGTCGTGTCGCCGGGCGGCGGTGGAATATTGGGTCCACCGGGATTTACGATGGTCGTATCCACTTGTGCTTTCAGGGATGTCACTATCAGAAAGCAACATAACATGGTCAGGAGGTAGAATTTCGTCTTCATAACTTAATGTACGACCCGTGGACAGGAAAACGTTGGGTTTACCCCAAAACCAGGGCGGCGGCCTGACGCCCTACCAGGGGGCTGATGGCCACCCCGACCCCACTGAGGCGGACGGCACAGGTAATGTGTTCGCCGAGGCGCTGAATCAGGGGCCGCTTTTCACCCCCCATTCCCATGATTCCCGCCCACCGATGCGTGATGGGAACCCCCGAAGCCTGGGGAATATGCGTCGCCAGGAAATGTTCCAAAGCGGACTGAATCAAGGGAGTTGGAACACGTTCCGTAGTCGTTTCTTCTTCTATAGCCTGGTTACGTGCCCCTCCGAGTAAGACACGGTTACCCAGGTTCCGGAAGTAATAATATCCTTGGTCGTAGTGGAAGGTTCCTTTTAGAGAAAGGTCGGGAATAGGCGCCGTTAGTAACACCTGCCCCCGCGCCGGGACCACGTCGGCGGCGTCGCCAAGGAGCTGGCGCGCGAAACCGTTCGTGCATATCAATAGTTGTTTACAGCGCAAGGAAAACTCAGTGGTCAGTACCCGCACTTCGGGCCCGCTTTCCTCATATCCTACCACTTCAACACCAGTGAAAAACGTGACGCCGGCAAGCTCTTCGGTGAGTGCCTGGACCAAGGCTCCAGAATGCAGGGCCCCTTCCAGAGGATTATATAACAGGTGGTCGAACCCGCGGAGCCCAAGTCCCGACGCCATGGCATCGGCGTGCGTAAAAACGGGTGCATGCCCGGTGATGTTCTTCAGGTCGCGGTTGAGGTGATCCAGGGATGCCATGACCTCGTGGTATTCCAAGCCATCGCGAAAACACTCGTATCCTCCGCAGGCTTCGAATTGAATGCGGCTGCCCGCAAACGTACGGCGTGTAATTTCGAGACCGCGCACACGCATTTCCACCAACTCCAAAGCCGCTTTAAGGCCCATTCCCGCAATATCCCGAACGATTTCGCTGGGGCTGCCGAAACAGGCAAAACCCGCGTTGCGGGTGCTCGCGCCTGAAGGCAGGGCGCCCCTTTCCAGCAGGGCGATGCGGAGACCGGGTTGCGCCTTCTTCAGGAAGAAAGCGCTCCAAAGCCCGACCAGGCCTCCACCCACGATGATGATGTCGCGGGGGGCCAGGTAGCTTTCCTGTTCCCATATGCTGAAAGTCGGGTTCTCCATGTCCGGGGGGCCTCCCCGCGGGCAAGATGGCGGAAATTCTTTACTTTTAAAAAAAATTCCAATGTTCAAACGTACCGTCTTACTAGCCTTTATCCTGCCCTTCTTCCTCCATGGCCGCAGCCAGAACCTATTACAAAATCTTTCCCAGGGGGATGTGGGAAGCGCCCTGAAACAAGCGCTGAGTGATGGAGTTTCAAAGGGATGCACCCAATTGTCCGCGGTGGATGGATTCTTCAAGAATGCAGCCATCAAGATTCTCATGCCTCCCGAAGCCGTGAAAGTGGAAACCACCCTCAGGAATATGGGCCTGGGTGCCAAAGTGGATGAATTAATCCTTTCCATGAACCGGTCCGCGGAAGACGCCACCAAATCGGCCGCCCAGATTTTCCTGAACGCCATTACGTCGATGACCATTCAGGATGCCATGGGTCTTCTCCAGGGCGGCGATACCGCAGCGACACATTACCTGCGGATCAAAACCACCATTTCCCTGACCAACTTGTTCAAACCAATCATCACTACCTCCTTGCAAAAGACGAACGCCACCACGTACTGGAACGACGTTTTTTCCACCTACAACAAAGCCCCCTTCGTAAAGAAGGTCAATCCCGACCTCGTTGGCTACGTTACCGGGAAGGCTTTGGACGGAATCTTTTATGAGATTGCTTTGGAGGAGAAGAATATTCGCGCTAATCCCGCTGCGCGGACCACGCAACTTCTGCAAAACGTGTTTGGTGCAGTGACGCACTAAAGCTGCCGCGCCAGGGGACTAAAGCCCCAACACCTGTCTCAACCTTGCATATCCCGTCTTGCTGATGGGAATCTTAGCTCCCCCCCGGAGTAGGGCGATTTGCTGGTCCTTCTCGTAAGGCTCTATGCGCGTCACTTGATGGACGTGTAGGATGTAGGAACGGTGAACGCGGACGAATTCCCCCGGGGGCAGGCTTTGTTCGAAAAATGACATCGTCTTGTTCTTAAGGAAGCTGCCATCCTTCGTGTATACGCGGACGTAGTCGTCGGCAGCTTCGATGTATTCGATATCCTCAATGGGGATGATCTTGATTTTTCCGTTGATCTTCACCACCACACGCTCCTGTTGCTGGGGGGTTGCCGCGGCCGAATCCAAAAGGGCGGGGGGGGCCGGTGCCTGATGTTCCCTCCATTTTTGCAGGGCCTTGACGAACCGGTCTTTACTGAAGGGCTTGAGCAAGTAGTCCACTGCGTGCGCCTCGAAAGCCTTCAATGCGTATTCGTCGAATGCGGTCGTAAAAATGACCCCCGGTGGCTGGTCCAGCAACTCAAGCATTTCAAATCCGTTGATCTTGGGCATTTGAATGTCCAGGAAGATCAGGTCGGGTTTGAATTGTTGTATGGCTTTCACCCCCTCGAAGCCGTCATTGCATTCCTGCACCACCGTAATATCGGGGCAATCCCTCAGGTATTCTTTCAGCACAGCCCTGGCGAGCGGCTCGTCATCAATTAGTATGGCTTTGATCATGTATCTGCGGAATTTTAATGGTGGTCGTGAATAAATTACCTGCCGCCCCCGTTACCAACAGGTCATTACGGGCGTAGAGCAGGTATAGCCTTCGCTGGACCGAATTCAAACCGAACCCGGTGCCGCGGCGGGGGGAGGACGTTTCCGGATCGAAGGGATTGGTTACTTCCAAAATCAACTCCTTGGGGCCCGCGGCGGCCCGGATGCGGATCACGACATCCTCAGTCGTATCATAGAGCCCGAACTTGATCGCATTTTCCACGATCGGTTGAAGGAGCAGGCTGGGAATGCTCATTACCCGGCTGGCCTCATCGCTCTCGATTTCCGCGGAAAGGCGGTGTCCGAAGCGAACCCGTTCGATATCCAGGTACAGCTTGAGGTACTCCATCTCTTCGGCCAGCGAGACCGTGGACCGGTCGTCTTTCTTGATGCTTCCCCTCAGGAAATCGGACAGTTGTTGAATCATCTTCCTGGCCTGCTCGGGCTCCGTACAAACCAGGGCACTGATGGAATTGAGGCTGTTGAACAGGAAATGGGGTTGTAGCTGTTGCCTTAGGTTGTACAGCTCGGCGTCCTTGGCGAGTTGCTCCGTTGCGTTTTGGCGCCTGGCATTCTCCTTTTGCTCGGCGAGGTTGTACCATAGCACGCTTAGCAGGGCCGTAAACCCAAGGAGGATATAACCCACACACCCTTTGATCCAAAGGGACAGGGGCAGGTAAGCCATAAATACTGCGTTGGTGCCGAGCAGGCTCTTCAATATCCACCTGTCGAACAGGAGGCATGCGGCCACCAACACCACGCCCCACACAAAGAGTATGTAGGCCTTTTTCGGCTTGGGCCGAAAATACGCCAGGTTATTGCTCAGGATCAGGGAAGCGATGCAGAAAAGCCCGTTGGTGACCAGGGAGTCGGTGAAACTCACCCCGGCGCTGAAGCCGAAGCGGCTCACCACCAAAGCAGTCAGCAAGGTCCATTTCAACCAGAACAGGGCGACAACCAACCTGAATTTGGTAACCGGGATAGGTGGAATAGCCATCAGACCAGTTGCAGTAAACTATGCGTGGTATGCGATTCGATGTGCTGCGCCTTCCGGTGGATCAACTCGATATAGGTACCCGCGCTGCTGGGCTCCTCGATCCGCGAATACAACTCGGCCCCATCGATCAGGTCGCTGATCTTGTACAGCTCGGATACGTCGATGAACTTCCACTGGACCAGCTTCTGGTGTTGGTTGAGGAAGGATTCCTGTTCCCTGCGCCCGATATTCCTCGCCTTGATCAGGGCTTCCTCTTCTTCCTCAGCGGAAACAAGCCTCAGTTGTTCGTCGAATTGGGGATGGTGGTTCCCTTCCCCGCAGATAATCTGAAATGACATTTTCGCTAAATACCAGTTCATAACAAAAAGTTTGGTGTTTTTTATCTGAGGCTCAGCTCGGTACCTCCGAATACATTGGAACCTCTGAGCACGAGTACTTTTTCGGGATCCGGATGGAGCACCTGGGTGGGACGTTTGTCTTCCAGGCTTCCAAAGACCGTGTCCATCTCGGGGATGACCGTCCAGGTCGGGGGGACGTACAGTTGGGTACCTCCAAAAACGGAATTTATCTCGAGCACCACACGCCCATTGAAATCCGCTTTGGTCAGGTCAATCTCACAACCGCCAAGGACCGCATTGATCTCGCCACCGGCAAAATTCTTCGACAGTACCGTCCGCTTCACCCCTCCGAAGACCGCATTGACGTCCAGGACCTCACCCGCAGGGGTGGATGTCCCGGCTTGATACCGGGACCTTTTCCACTCATGCCAGGATTCTTTGTCCTTGCGGAATTGATGCCACTTCTCGTGCCAATCGTCTCCCCATTTTTCGCGCATCTGCTGTTTCATCCGCCCGCGGAAGTCGTGGTTGTGGGGGCCACCCCAAAAGAAGGGGCCGGGACCGCAACGCCTGTGCTTACCAAGGATCACGGCCAACCCGATAGTAATGAGCACCACGGGCCAAATGAACTGCTCGATGTGCGTGGAAGGGTAGATTTCCTGCAAGAGGAAAACCGTACCGATAGCAATCGGGATCAAGGGACCCGGATTCCGAAATCCGTGACGGATCAAGATGAACAACCCGATCACGATCAGAATCATGGGCCACGTGAACAGCCAATGCACGCCCACCAAATAGCCGGTCCTTTCGAAGATCAATCCGCAGCCGATCAGAATAATGAACAGGCCACTCACGATCCTCCACCTCATATAGCTCTTCCATTGCTGCCTTGGGCTGGGTCCGTCGTCCTGTGGCTTCCTTTCTTCCTTTTCTTCGTCCTTGATGTCCATTTTGTGAAGTATTAATAGGTCAAAGCTAATCCCCGGACCCCTGCCTGGCAAGGGCTCCTAGGCGATTATAGCGCCTGCGTCGGTAAGGGGGGTAAAAACGTCGGTAAACCTTCCTGGTGGCCTCCGGGCGGCCCTCCGTGTGGCCACCGGGCGGCCTCCGGGCGACTGGAAGCCAGTGCCTTATGGCGCGATATTGTAGTCTTTTAAGACCAATTGATAATAAGCTTTCAAGCCATGATGCTCCATTATGTTCATGGCCGATCCCACGAATTCCTTATCGTATCCCGGGTAAGGGGGCAAAATCACCGCCACGCCCGCCGGAGTATAGGCCATCGAGGGCACATATTTGGGCTCCACCAGTTGGGGAAGGTACTTTTTGATCTTCAGGTATACGGCGTGGCCCAGGTCTAGTTGGAAGGTTTCCTCCGCCTGCCTGCTGGAGGAATCGAGCTCCGTATAATCGCGGCCCAGAAAAGCCTTGGAGAAAAAGGATTCCTTCTTGAAAGGATTTATATCGTTAAGGTCCTGTAAAGTTTGCAGGGAAAAGGGCGATTCCGGAACCCAATCCCGGGTATTGACCACGCGTAACCCCCACCCGTCACGGGTGATATAGTCATAATCGTAAACAAAATACAGGTTTCCCGGTTTGGAAGGGGCGCTGGAATACGTCTTGAAAACCAAACTTTTTCCGTCCCACGTTTGAGGGTCCAGGTACCTCAGGTATGCGGTCATCAACAGTGAAAGAGAGCCGCCCTGGCTGTGCCCGGTAATGATGAAATTCCGGATCCCCTTTTTTGTATATACCTTGATTTCCCTTACCACATCGGGCGCAAGACTTGCCAACCCTACCAGCCACCCCGCATGGATGCAGGCTTTATAGTCTTCCGCCAACTTATACTTGAATAGGGTGCTGTCGTTCAATTGCAGGATACCCGTCGCCGGGACCATAGCGCAATAAAAATTCTCCAGCCACGACTCCTCGTTGCCCACCGTTCCCCGGATGCTGATCACTCCCACCGAATCTCCCCTCAACCAAAGGTCCCAACGGTTTTCCAACCCGAATTGCGGAGAGCGGTACACCAGGCGGCAGCCCTCGCTAATCGGCAGGACTTTGTCTTTATTCCAGGGCGTATCCCTCCCGCGGTCGAACATGGCCAGGAGGTCCAGGTATTCCTTCGGGTCGAAACCCGGCTTCAGGGACTGGGCCTCCGCCCATTGCGATCCCAGTAATGCTATAGCAAGTATGAACGTTTTCATAATTCGATTGTAATCATGCCACTTGCGCCCAGGTTTTCGAGCGCTTTTTTTATTTCCGCTACCATGGAGTCGGGTCCGCAAACATAGAAATGTTGGTTGAAGTTTTTTATGTGTTCTTTCAGCCACTTTTCGTGGATTCTGGTCTTTCCGTCCGTGAGTACATATTGCACATTCGGTCCCAGCCATTCATCCCATTGTTCCTTCATGATAATATCCCCCTCCGTTTTGTTCGAAAAGATCAGGCGGTTTTTTCCGATCATTCCGTCCTTGTGCAGTTGCCGGAAGATGGCGATGAAGGGCGTAACCCCCGCCCCACCGGCAATGAAAGTGCCTTCACCCATGTATTGTATGGCGCCCCAGACGTCGTGTATCAGTATCGATTGACCCACTGTTCGGTGTCCCAGTTGGTCTGTCACCCCCATTCGCTCAGGGTAAATCTTGATCGTAAATTGCAGGTGATCCCATTCATTCAGCCCGGTAAAAGTAAAGGGCCTCAACTGGTCCTTCCAGGCTTCTTCCGTAAGCGAAACATCCGTCGCCTGCCCCGGTGTGAAAACGTACCCTTTGGGCTTTTCAACGTTGAACTGGCGGACGTTATGGGTGATTTCGGTAATAGACAGTATCCTGACGGGGTAGCCTTCCATGGTTTTCGATTAGCCTGCTGAAGCTACGAAAAAAACGGTTATTTTAGCGACCATGTCTGATCAGGAGATCGTAAAACACACCAAAAAAGCCTTCGGCATCTGGAGCAATCCCAATACCCCCCTTTGGCATAAAATCAAAGACTTCGCTCTCGAGGTCTTCATCATCGTCTTTGCCGTGAGCCTGTCCATCTGGTTCCATAACCGGGCCGAGCACCACAACGAGCAGCACCAGGTCCGGACCTTCCTGCTCGGCTTGCGGCAGGACATCAAAGGCGATATCACCGACGTCCATGAAATCCAGGGTTTTTATCGCGATTATGGTGTATGGTACAGTTATATGAGTCGCTTCGACAAATCCATTCCCCCTGAACCCGACTCTTTGAAAAAGGCCCTTTCCATGATCGCTGCTTCCGCCAGCCTGGCGCCGCACAGCAGCCGCTTCAATGGCTTTCTTTCCGCCGGGAAAATCCTGAACATCGAAAGCGACAGCCTGACCCAACACATCCTGAGTTACTACCAGGAAGACCTGGTTGCCATGAAAGGATCGCAAGAGGGATGGATCAACTTGCACAACCAATTGAGGAATTACCTGTCCGATAATGTGAAGACTTTTGGCGACGATAAGGCCGCCTGGGAAGTTCTTACGACGCCGAAGGCGAAGTATCTGACGACTACGTTGGTTCCCTGGCAGCAGTTGCTCGACCGCTACCAAACGGTGATCGATCATGGGAATTTGATCATTGCTGAGATTAATGAGATGTATCCCGACGCGAAATAACTCACCGGTAAACTTCATCGCAGATTCACAAACTTCTAATTGATATGTCGATTGAAGATATTCTGAAAAATAATGCTGATATTTTTGAACACATAAATGATTATGCGCTTATCAGGACCTCAAATCCGGAGCGTCCTTATAGAATATTTCATGCTTCCAACTACTCATGGGTTCTTATCGAAAAACATTCCGATATCGTAATTGAAAAAATGCTGAGCCTAGGGGTTCGCATTGTGGATAAGGAAGAAGATGTTAAACCGCCTGGCTTCAAAAGGACTTATCCAGTATGGGATCATGAGAAAAATCAATACGTAATCTTGAGTCAGGAAGAATTTGATAAATTATTGGAGGAAAATAGGATAAGGAGAGAAAGAGAAAAAGAAGAAAGAAATAGGTCCAAAACAAAACCGCCCCAATAATGGGGCGGTCTCTACACATGAGAAATATACCTATCAGGGAATAACGACAAGTTTGCCTACGTAGCGCTTTTTGGTGAAGCCTACGATTTCTACGATATACATACCCGGGGCCAGGTGGGAAGTGCCGAGCTGATACGTCAGCTTACCATCACCCGCGGTGAAATGGTCCTCGTACACCTGCCTGCCGTCCAGGCAGAACACTTTCAGATCCAGATCCGTGAAGCTTTCGTTGAGATAGAAGCTAACATACCCGAACTGCTGACAGGGATTGGGGTAGAAGATTATATCCTCGATCGCGTCGTAGGGATTATAGGGTTTGATACCATAGCCATCGGGTTGCTGGAAGCCTTCGGTCACATCGAACTTGGCATCGTGGTCGAAGTCGATGCACGTTTCTCCGATCGTATAGGAAACCAACACGGAGTCATAGCGGCAGTTCCATCCCCACCCCGGGTAGCGCAGGTCGCTGGACCCACCCCCGGAAGCGATGACGTACCAGTAGGGACCCGGGTAGTTGCCCGCCTGGGCCTGTACCCGCTGGACGCCCGCGCATAGCGCGACACCCAGCAAAGGCAGCATCAACCTTTTAAACGTCTTGCTCATACAATCGGTTTAATGGTTTGCAGACGTGTTGTCCATTTTCTTTTCCATCTCGGCCAGCTTTTGGGTCAGGGCATCGATCTGGGACTGCTGGGCCTGGGCTTTGTCCAGGGCGGCTTGCATGTCCTTGATCTTTTGCTCGTCTTCCAGGAGCTTCTTATAGAGGCCTTGGACACCTGCCAGTGTGATACCGGCGGGGTCTACCGTGGAAATGGTCTTATCGTTGGCGCCTACGTGGAAGGTCTTGTAGAAATCCTGGGCCATGGGACCTATGTGCCGCACGCCGGCAGGATCGCCCTTGTAATTCCATTGGGTAATGGGCATCGCGCTGATCTTGGTCAAGATGGAATCCAGGTCAATGGATTCAAAGTTTTCCTTGCGGTTCACGTCGGAAGTGGTGGACCAGGTACCGTTGCGATCCATCGTGGCAATGGCGCCGGTGGGCGTCAAAACCTGCATAGTCGAGCTGGTCTGATCTGCTTCCATACCGAAACCATACGCTACTACCGCACCGTTACCGAATACATAAGAATTCGTGTTATTGGCGACAGCCTGGGCACCCAGCGCAAGGGAGTTATTCCCATATACCTGGGCGTTGTCCCCGATGGCGATACCGTCTTCGGCGAACAGGTTGAAGGCATTGTAACCGATCGTGATCCCCGTGTCCGCAAGGACGGCGGAGTTATAACCCAGGGCTACGGAACCAAAGCCGGAGCTGGCGGCATAGGGTCCGACGACGGTGGAATAGTCGCCCCCGATTTGCGTTTTGGCGCCGATCATAACGCCCATGGCAGCGTCGCATACGGCGGAGTCCCCGATGACTACCGAAGAGTCGTCAGAGGTGGCTGCGTATTGTCCCATCACGACAGCATCATCCGCCTGAGTCCTGGAGAGTTGCCCCATCGTTATGTTGTTCACACCGAAGGTGTAGGCATTTGAACCAATGGTGACCGAGTTAGTACCCAGGTTTTGTGCCTGATAGCCCATGGATATTTGCTGAGTATAGGCGCCCGGAAGGATATTTTCAGGAATATCCGCTCCATTACCAATGACAACGGAATTGGTACTGCTGGAAAGGTTCGGCGCTGCGCCCGCACCCAGCATTGTATTAAACGTTCCCCCGCCGATAGATGGTCCGGCGTTAGCCCCTATCGCCACGTTGTTCGAACCTGCGATGTTGCTGGTGGCAGCAGTCGCTGCTCCAAATCCGATAAAAGTATTATAGTTGGCACTGGTGTTCAGTGTGACTGCTGCGTTGTTACCGATGACCGTATTCCCGGCCCCGAAAACCTTCTTGCCGCCTGCGTTGGATCCGATTATCGTGTTGGAATTCCCCTGAATTTGGGTAGCGGCCTGGGAACCTATGACTGTATTGCTATCTCCCAGGCTGGAGGGGCCGGAGGCGACAGCGTAGCCCAGTAAGGTATTACTGGACCCGCCAAAGTTCAAACCCGCCTTGGCACCGAAGTAAGAGTTTTGTTTGTCAGGATCACTGCCCCCGTTACTGGCTGCATTCATACCTGCTTCCCAACCGTAGAAGCTATTATTAATAGCGCCGTTATTCGCATCGGAAAACCCGGTATTGTAGCCCGTATAGGTATTATCAGAGCCGGTATTTGAAGTGCCTGAAGCAAACCCTACGAATACATTCTGCGAACCGGAGTTATACTGACCTGCCTTACCCCCGATAAATACATCCTGCGTGGCATTCGTCGGAACGGTATTATTTGCATTGGCGCTATCCCCAATGGCAATAGTCGTGTATACGTTCCCTTGCTTCGCCTGGCTGTTTACCGAGATGATGGAATGGTACCCGAACCGGATAGATGAAGTATCCAGGATATTCAAAGGACCCGAAATATCCAGGGGAACGATAGGCGAAGGAATATTGATACCTACGTTCGGGGTATTCCCGTCGTTTTGAACGTTATTGTTGGCCGAAATCTTCCACAGCGAATCCGAACCGCCGCCCGGAGAAATGACTTTTACCCTGGAGGTATAGATCGTTCCGTTGGTATAGGTCGCTCCGAAAGTGGAGTCGGGGTTGATATAAACAGAATCCAGTCCAAGGCCCGGGCGACCAATGATTTTGGTTCCCGAGTTCCAGGTGCTGGCATCCGTAAAGGTGAAGGTCAGGGTGGAGTCGGCATTCAGGGTTACGGATTGTATACCCAAACCGGCAGCGCCAGTTGCACCGGCAGGCCCGATAGGACCAGCGGGGCCTTGAGGACCGGCTGAACCAGCGGGGCCAGTAGCGCCAGTGGCGCCTGTCAAGCCCGTAGGACCGGTAGGACCAGCGGGGCCCGTGGCGCCCGCAGCGCCCGTAGCACCGGCAGGGCCTGTGGCTCCCGTCGCACCTGTCAAGCCCGTAGGACCAGTAGGACCAGCGGGACCGGCAGGACCGGTTGCGCCAGTAGCTCCGGCAGGACCCGTGAGACCCGTAGCCCCTGTGGGACCAGCAGGACCGATAGGACCGGCAGGACCCGTAGCACCCGTGGCACCAGCAGCACCTGTGGCGCCCGTAGCACCTGTTAAGCCTGTAGGACCAATAGGACCGGCAGGCCCGGTTGCGCCCGTTGCTCCGGCAGGACCCGTGAGACCTGTAGCCCCGGTGGGACCGGCAGGCCCGATAGGACCGGCAGGACCAGTAGCACCCGTAGCACCAGCGGCGCCTGTGGCGCCCGTAGCACCTGTCAGGCCTGTAGGACCCGTAGGACCGGCAGGACCCGTCGCGCCCGTAGCACCCGTAGCGCCTTTAGGACCAGTGGCACCTGTTGCGCCCGTCAAGCCCGTAGGACCAATAGGACCAGCAGGACCCGTAGCGCCAGCAGCACCCGTAGCGCCAGTAGCACCTTTAGGACCGGTAGCACCCGTCAAGCCCGTAGGCCCGATGGGACCTGCAGGACCTGTAGCACCTGTAGCACCGGCAGCGCCAGTAGCACCCGTGGAACCAGTAGGACCGGCAGGACCGGCAGGACCGGCAGGTCCGTCGGCACCCCGGATGGGCCCAAGGTCAGGTGAGGTACTACCATCGGAATAGGTAAACGCTATGGTATAATCCGCGTTAAGGACAACCTTGGTGATTCCAATACCCGTTGCCCCGGTGCCACCCACAGGTCCGGCAGGACCGGCTGCCCCCGCGGGTCCGGCAGGACCGTTGGGGCCTTGTGGTCCCTGGGGACCAGCAGGTCCTTGGGGACCCTGGGCTCCGGGAGAGCTGTTCAGCGAGTAAAACGCGAAGGGAACAGCCGTGAACGGGTGGTATCCCAATTCAACGTACTGGTTACCCGTCAGGTTACCCGCGTCCATCTCGACTTTAAGGTATTGATTTTGAGCGTTCCATGGAATCGTGGAGAAAGTCCCTGATTCAACGGTCCCCGTGCCGATCGCACAGGAGAATTGGCCATAGTAGTTTGTTGTAACAGTTTGTGTCTCCTGATACTGCACCGCACCGTTATTCCCGGCGGTGATGGTAAAGCGGAGATTCACTTGTTGATTACTGACAACAACACCACCTACAGCTCTGGCAACAGCCTGATAATTTATCCCGACTTGTTGCGCTCGGATGGTGGTAGAGAGGAAGCACGCTACCAAGAGGACATAGAGGTACTTGGTTTTCATATGTAGATTTTAAGGAATCTAGTGGGTACTGATATTGGATTTTCTAGCAACAATATTACTGAAAGTTCTGGTTAGATGTATTTAATATGATAGGAAAAATGCATATTTTTTTGTAAAGCGTTTGCAAAGACGCAATTCTACGCCCCCAAAAACGTTGTTTTCCACACGAAGAGGGTGCAAATGCCCACGAAAAAAGCCGGCAACAAGGCCGGCTTAAAGTATATCGTAAGGATTCTTTATGTGTTGGGGGGGACGCGTCATATATCAATGGCCTCACCATAAGCAGCAGCCGTTGCCTCTTTAACTGCTTCGCTCATCGTAGGATGAGGGTGCGTGGCGCCCAGGATCTCATGCCACGTCGTCTCGAGCTTACGCGCTACCGAAACTTCCGCAATTAATTCGGTTACATTGTGTCCGATCATATGCGCTCCTAAGAATTCGCCGTATTTGGCATCGAAGATCACTTTCACAAATCCTTCCGTGGCACCCGCGGCGGTAGCTTTTCCACTGGCGATATAAGGGAATTTGCCCACCTTCAATTCATAACCCGCATCTTTGGCGGCCTTTTCGGTGAGGCCAATGGAGGCTACTTCCGGGCTGCAATAGGTACAACCGGGAATATTTCCGTAGTCCATGGTCTGGGGAGGATGGGGCAGTTTCTTTTCAGCATAGGCGATGGCTTCGGCGGCCAGGATGCCTTCCTTGGTTGCTACGTGGGCGAGGGCCTGACCGGGGATGGCGTCCCCGATGGCGTAAATGCCGGCGACATTGGTGGCGCAATATTTATCGGTGCTGATTTTACCTTTTTCAGTCTTGACGCCCATTTCTTCTAGACCAATACCTTCGATATTGGCGACGATCCCGACGGCGGACAAAACGATGTCCGCTTCCAAGGTCACTTCGCCAGTTGGCGTTTTGACGCGGGCCTTGATGGAAGAACCCTTCGTATCGACGGAGGTGACTTCGCTCGACGTCATGATGGTCATGCCCTGCTTCTTGAATTTCTTTTCCAGTTCCTTGGAAATGTCTTCGTCTTCGACCGGGACGATGCGAGGTAGGAATTCGACGATGGTCACCTTCGTGCCCAGGGTATTATAGAAATAAGCGAATTCGCTGCCGATGGCTCCGCTGCCCACTACGATCATGCTCTTGGGCTGCTCCGGCAGGACCATGGCTTCACGGTAGCCCACGACCTTCTTTCCATCCATGGGCAGGTTGGGGAGGGCCCTGCTGCGGGCGCCCGTGGCGAGAATGATGTATTTGGCCTCCAGCGTTTGCTTTTTACCGTCGGCGGCGGTCACCTCGACCTTCCCGCGGCCGGTCAGTTTTCCAAACCCCATGAACACATCGATCTTATTTTTTTTCATCAGGAACTGTACGCCCTTGCTCATTTTATCGGCAACACCGCGACTGCGTTTGATCACCGCGCCGAAATCGTGGTTGGCATCCGTGACATTGATTCCGTAATTGGTGCTGTGTTTGGCATATTCCAAAACTTCGGCACTTTTCAGCAGCGCCTTGGT
>CAZJDB010000019.1:0-18350 GCA_964544695.1 uncultured Chitinophagaceae bacterium | reverse complement strand
CCCGCCGGCTGCCCGTCGGGCACGGCCCAGCCCAGCAGGTGTTGACAGGGAGCGTCGTAATCGTCCATATCCAGGAAAACGCAATTTTGTTCGACCACAAATACCTCGCTGCGCAGGCGTAACAACGCATACAGGTCGAAGGGGCTCAATTCTGCAAAGGGGGTCAAAATCCAACGCATCATTAATAATGGTATTTCTCTTTCCAAAGTTGCCGGAGGTGGCGCCTCAGTTCTTCTTCCCTGGCGTTGTGCCCCGGGTCATAGAATTTGGTCCCGGAAAGGGCTTCGGGAAGGTATTCCTGAGGGGAAAAGTTGTTTTCGTAACTGTGCGAATACTGGTAATCCTTCCCATACCCCAGGTTCTTCATCAGACGGGTGGGCGCGTTTCGGATGTGCAGGGGCACGGGTTGGTCGCCGAATTTCCGCACGGCGTCCATGGCGGCGCCAATGGCCGCCACCGCAGCATTGCTCTTGGGGGAACTGGCCAGGTAGGTGGCGCATTGGGACAGGATGATCTGGGCTTCGGGGTATCCGATTTTGTTGACGGCCTCGAAGGCTGCATTGGCAAGCACCAGGGCGGTAGGGTTGGCATTGCCGATGTCCTCGCTGGCCAGGATGACCATTCTCCGGGCTATGAATTTGACGTCCTCCCCTCCTTCGATCATGCGTGCCAGCCAGTAGACGGCAGCGTTGGGGTCGCTGCCCCGCATGGATTTGATGAAAGCGGAGATGATGTCGTAGTGCTGTTCCCCGGCCTTGTCGTAGAGGGCTACCTTATTTTGAGCCACGTTCATGACAAAGGCATCGGTAACTACGCCGCCCGGCGGCTGGGAGGCGGCCACCAGTTCGAGCAAATTGAGCAGCTTCCGGGCATCGCCGCCGGAAAGCCGGATGAAGGCCTCGGTTTCTTTCAGTTCCAGATTGGCCGCCCGCATTTCCGGGTCGGAAACCAGCGCCTTGTGCAGCAGGTTTAGCAGGTCGGGCTTATCCAGGGGTTTCAGTACATAGACGTGGCAGCGGCTCAGCAAGGCGCTGTTGACTTCAAAGGAAGGGTTCTCCGTCGTCGCTCCGATCAGGGTGATGATGCCCTTTTCCACGGCGCCCAGGAGGGCATCCTGTTGCCCTTTGTTGAAGCGGTGGATTTCATCGATGAACAAGATGGAACCTGGCTTGTCACCCGCCTCCTCTATGACCGCCCTGACTTCCTTGACGCCGCTGCTGACGGCACTCAGGGTGTAGAAGGGGACTTGAAGGGTATGGGCGATGATGGAGGCGATCGTCGTTTTCCCCACGCCGGGCGGACCCCAAAGGATCATGGAGGGAATTTTCCCCTGCGCGATGGCCGTACGCAATACGCTGCCCTTTCCCACCAGGTGCTCCTGACCGATCAGGTCATCGAGCTTGGTGGGCCGCATTCTTTCGGCTAAGGGAGACTGGGGCATGAGGATGTAAAGTTACGTGGTTAAGCTGTTCTTCCAGGTTGGCGATGGTCACGGGTCCGGGCCAGTCATCGAGGTCCACCACCACCAGGTAGCCTTCGGAGCCTCCGGCGGTATCCAGCGCGTCCACGATCTTTTGCTGATCGCTGGACAGGCGCTTACCCCCTTCGCCCCAGGACTCCCCCGCGCAAAGACAGCCCAGGGAAGGGGTTTCGGGAAACCAAACACAGTCTTTATAATAGGTCGGATCGATGGCCGTACCGTGGGCGATGATTTCCCGGCGTCCCGCGAGTCCCGCGAAGAAGGCGCCGTACATGGAAAAATCCTGGTTCCAGGCGTGGGGGAGCAAATGCGCATAGGCTTCCAGGCGCCAGGCGGTATCACTGATGCTACGATTGTGAAAGAAGGCAGCGGGGGTGATCTCGTAAGGCATCCTTAGTTGCAGGTTGCCCGTGGGGCCCAGGAACATGCTGCTGGAATACCCGATGCCCTCCATCCGGTAAATGCCCTCGGGTGTATTGCCATTGTGGAGGAAGTAGGGCAGGTTGGTGATCGAGCGCGCCAACTGGGGTATGGCTACATAGGAACTATCCGGGTTCCTCAGGAAGGTCCCGTCTCCTCTCCGGACAATGGCCAACCCGGGGTAGTCGCGGTTGCTGCGCTGAAAGCTGAAGACCACTACCTCCCCGGCCAGGAAGTCGGGGCTCAGCAGGTCTTCCAGGGGCGGCGTCAACGTGGGCACTCCTATGTGATTGAGTTGCTTCCTGAGCAACTCAAGGGTGACGTCCCGGCTGGTGTCCAGGCGGGCTTCCAACTCCCGGTGGATGAGCTGCCGGTCGGCGTTGTCTCCCGGATCGGCCAGCAGGTATTCGGCACAAAGGGCGAAGATGCGTTCGTTGGGTGTGCTGCGCAGCAGGGCGGAGACCTGGGAGCGGAAGATGTGGGGATAATTGGTATAGATCAGTTCCAGGTAGTCCCGCTGAAAACCAACCGTACGCTGATCCATGTGGTCCCAGGCCTGGGTGATCCTCTGGAGCACGTAGGGCGTTTTATAGCGCATCAACTCCAGTCCGTAAAATGGATCCGACCAATCGTCCTCCGTGCTGTCGGCAAGGGGAAGAGGCAGGTCGCGTTGAATATAGTTAACGAGGAAATTCTGAAAAAAGGCCTTTCTACCCGCCTTCGACGCAAAGTTGCTGTGCAGGGTGTCGGATTGGGCGCTCAGCCGCAAAGCCAGAAAACACAGTGTCAGCGCTATCGTACCCCCTTTTCCCATCTTATTGAAAGAAATCCCTGAACCGCCTGACAAGGCGGAGCGTCCAGATACAGTGGACGAGGATCATGAGACTAATCACCAGGATCAACTTGAACACAGCCATGAATTGGGCCGTGGTCACGGTCACTCCGTTTTGCTTCAGTATTTCCGGGTTCTGTTTGATAATCTGCGAAAACACCTCCGGACGTCCCAAAAGCACTGCCGACGCCATGAATGTAAGGCCGTAGGCGACGATGCTGACAAAGGCATTGACCTTGATCCAGTCCTTGAGGGAATGTCGGATGGGTTGATTCAACATCAGGACCAGGGTTCCGAAACGTCCGCTGAGGGTCGAATAAATAACCAGGCACAGGGCAATAAAGGAAGGGAGAAGGGCAGCGCCCATGCCCGCGTACAGCAGACCCATCACGCAAATGAGCAGACTGACATAGGCATACATATTCACCAGGACCCCCAGGAGGCGGTATGCGAAGTAAAATCCTTTTTTCATGATGTAACTCCCGTTTTCAGCGCCAGCTGCAATTCATCCAATTGTTTCTGATCGATAGTCGAGGGCGCGTCTAACATAACGTCTTTTCCACTATTGTTCTTGGGGAAAGCAATGAAATCCCGGATGATGTCGCTGCCCCCCAGCAAAGCGCAAAGGCGGTCGAAGCCTATGGCGATCCCTCCATGAGGAGGCGCGCCGTATTCGAAGGCGCCCAGGAGAAATCCGAACTTGTGCCGGTATTCATCGGGTCCCATGCCCAGGGCCGCGAACATTTTTTCCTGAAGCTCTTTTTCAAATATCCGGATGGAACCTCCTCCCAGCTCGGTGCCGTTCAGGACGATGTCGTAGGCGTTGGCCAGCACGCGCGCATAGGGATGCTGGAGGTAAGCCGAAGGATCGGCAATCCCGGGATCATTATCTATCATAATAGGGATTTGATCCGGTTTCGGTGAGGTGAAAGGATGATGGCGCGCAACCCAGCGGTTCCCTTCCTCATCGTATTCAAAGAGGGGGAAATCCACCACCCAAAGGAGCTTGAAGTCGTCCTTTTTGCGTAATCCCAGGCGGTTGCCCATTTCCAGGCGAAGCTCGCTCATGGCTTTGCGCGTGCGTTCTTCGGGGCCCGCCAGGATCAGGATCAGGTCTCCTCCGCCGGCGTTTACCTCGACCGCCAGCGCCCTGAATTGAGCTTCGTCAAAAAATTTATCGAACGAACTTTTAAACGTACCATCGGTGTTGTACTTGACGTACGCCAGGCCCTTCATCCCGATCTGGGGGCGTTTTACCCATTCGGTCAGCTCGTCGAGTTGTTTGCGTGTGTATTCGCTCAGGCCGGGAACTGAAATGGCAAGCACGGTCTCCGCATCGTCAAACACACCGAAGCCGGTGGCGCCGGTGAAGTACCCCTTGCGATCCGGAAATACCCAGGCGGGGAATTTCAGATTCGTCAACTTCATCTCAAAGCGCAGATCGGGTTTGTCATTTCCATAAAACCACATGGATTCTTCCCAGGTCATTCGGGGAAAGGGGTCCTTGAAATCGATGCCCTTCACTTCCCTGATGACGTGCTTGATCAACCCCTCGAACATGCTAATGATGTCCTCCTGGGTAATAAAACTCATTTCGCAGTCGATCTGGGTAAACTCGGGTTGCCGGTCCGCCCGGAGGTCTTCATCCCTGAAGCACTTTACCATTTGGAAATACCGGTCGTAGCCGCTCACCATCAACAGTTGCTTGAAGGTTTGAGGTGACTGGGGCAGGGCATAGAAGGTGCCCGGATTCATGCGTGAAGGGACTACGAAGTCGCGGGCCCCTTCCGGGGTGGACTTGATGAGGAAAGGTGTTTCTATTTCCAGGAATTGCTGGTCGTGAAGATAGTTCCGCGCGGCGCGGTTGATGGCATACCTCAGCTCCAGGTTTTTTTGTAACACGGACCTGCGAAGGTCCAGGTAGCGGTACTTCATGCGTAAGTCATCTCCCCCGTCCGTTTCATCGGCGATGGTGAATGGAGGAACGGCAGATTTATTGAAAATTCGGAAGCCCTTGACTGAAATCTCGATGTCCCCCGTGGGGATGTTGGGGTTTTTATTACTGCGCTCGACTACGGTTCCTTCGGCCTGGATGACGAATTCCCTCCCCAGGGACTCGGTCAGCATATCCTCGGCAAAAACCAATTGGGTAATCCCGTAGCGATCCCTCAGGTCGACGAAAGTAATGGAACCGAATTTCCGGATGGTTTGCACCCAACCCGCCAGGATGGCCGTTTGGCCGACGTGCGACAGATTGAGCTCGCCGCAGGTAAATGTTCTAAGCATAGTCGCGCAAATATAGGCAATCCCGCACTGCGGCGCGCTAGCTGAACATCTCCCGGACCTTATCAAAGAAAGACTTATCCGACTTCTCCGGCTTGGGTTGAAAATTGGGCGAAGCCGCCATCTTTTCCAGCATGGCCTTTTCCTCACCGGAAACATTCTGGGGCGTCCAGACATTGACGTGCACCAACTGGTCTCCCCTTTCGTAGGAATTGACTGCCGGAAAACCCTTTCCCCTCAAACGGAAGATTTTTCCGCTTTGGGTGCCGACGGGGATTTTGATTTTTGCTTTTCCATCTATGGTGGGCACTTCCACCTGGGTACCGAATACGGCATCCGGGAAGGTGATGTGCAAATCGAAGGCAACGTTCAATCCATCGCGGTGCAGGGCCGGATGGGGTTCTTCCTCGATGAGGATGATGAGGTCCCCGGGTTGTCCTCCCCTTTCTCCCGCATTTCCCTTCCCGCTGAGGCTAAGTTGCATCCCCTCCTGTACCCCGGCCGGGATATCGATGCTCACGGTTTCTTCCCCGTAAACCCTGCCCTCGCCCTTGCAGGCGGTGCACTTGTTGGTGATCGTGGATCCTTCCCCGTTACAGTTGGGGCAGGTGGACACGGTTTGCATTTGCCCCAGGAAGGTGGAAGTCACTTTCCGGACCTGGCCCTGGCCTCCGCAGGTGGGGCAGGTTTGCACGCTGCTCTTGTCCTTGGCACCCGAACCGGAGCAGGTCCCGCATGGGACATATTTTTTGACCTTGATCGTCTTGTTGACGCCGCTGGCGATTTCCTCGTAACTGAGCTTGATTTTGATGCGGAGGTTACTGCCCTTGATGCCGCGGGCCCGACCCCCGGTCCTCGCCCTGGCGGCTCCCCCGGAAAAGAAACTTCCGAAAATGTCATCTCCGAAAATATCCCCGAACTGGCTGAAAATGTCGTCCATGCTCATGCCCGCGCCTCCACTGAAGCCTCCTGGACGGCCGTTGCCCGACACACCGGAATGACCATACCGGTCGTAGAGGACGCGCTTGTCCGCGTCGCTGAGCACTTCGTAGGCTTCAGCGGCCTCTTTGAACTTTTCCTCTGCTTCCTTATTGCCGGGATTGCGGTCGGGATGGAATTGCATGGCTACCTTACGGTAGGCTTTCTTGAGTTCATCCGCGGAACAACCTTTTGCAACGCCTAAAATTTCGTAGTAATCTCGTTTGGCCATATCGATTTTCCCTTATTTACCCACGACCACTTTCGCGTGACGGATAATTTTATCTCCTAAATAATACCCCTT
The DNA here is from genome assembly GCA_964544695.1 of uncultured Chitinophagaceae bacterium. Classification (GTDB taxonomy): domain Bacteria; phylum Bacteroidota; class Bacteroidia; order Chitinophagales; family Chitinophagaceae; genus Dinghuibacter. Next base: position 12,053 of record CAZJDB010000019.1, on the reverse strand, counting down.
CTGGACTTCATCCAGCACTTTCCCCTTCAGCGCTTCGGTGGGAGCCGGGATCTCCGTGATGGCGTCGTGTTTTTCGACATCGAACGGGGTGCCCACGCTTTCCATGGGCCTCAAACCCTTGCTATACAGTATATTACGCAATTTATTGAAAACCAACAAAATGCCTTCTCTGACGGTGGATACGTCTGTCGCATTGTCCATTTGCTTTTCCGCCCGCTCGCTATCATCCAAAACATCCAGGAGGGACTGGATCACCTCCCGCCCCGCCGTTTGGATCAGCTCTCCCCTTTCCTTAGCGCTGCGGCGCTTGAAATTATCGAATTCGGCGTAGAGTCTGAGATATTTATCTTTCTGATCCTGAAGGTCTTCCTTTAGTTTTTCCACTTCCGAGGCCTCGCTGACCTCCTCTTGCAGGTGTGCGGTACCGGCAACGTTTTCATCCACATTGATGTCTTCTCCCGAGGGGGATGTTTCTCCGTTTTTTTGAAATTCCTTGTCTGCCATAATGCATCTATTTCGATTGGTTCAACCGGACAAAGATAAAATCAAAATTTTTGCCAAGGGCGGCCGGCGGCCAAATTGGCATGGGAATCAGGCCGGGACCGCCGGGGCGGCGGGCTGCCCGGCGCGATTGCGGGCCTGGCTGGTGGCGCCCGGGCTGTCGCCGCGCCGGGGTCAGAGGTCGACCCATTTGACCCGTATCCAGATATCCCGGTTCCGCCCCTTGTCGTCGGTGCACGAAATCTTGATCGGCCCCTCCCCCGGCATGAAAAACGAACGCGCGTGTGCATCCGCGGACTTGTAGAAGGCGTTGTTGATGTACCAATAGACCTTCGCCACGTCCCCCGAGGTGCGGCAGGATAGCTCCAGGGGTTCGGGTTTATGGCGGCTGATGTAGAATTCGGCGTTCGGGCTGGGTGAAAGGATGACGGGGCCTTCGTTGCCAAAAATGGTTTGACAGGCCGGGTTGTGCGGCGGAATCCGCTCATAGGCGACGTGGTGTTCATCGTAATAGGCGCGCATGGCGGAGGAATAGATGCGAAACCACTTTTCCTTGTATCCTGTCTGGGGACGACAGTATCGGCAATAGGAGATTCGTCCGTCAGGGGAAAGGTCGATTTTCTGCCGGTTGTTGCAAACGATATTGGGAGAGACGAGGGGAATGAAATAATCGCTGACGAGGTTGGTGCATTGTTCGGAGGGTGGCATCCCCGTCTCACTGCAAACGATGCGGGTATCGCAGCCCGGAGGTTGTCGGAACCATTCCTGGCCGTTGTCGTAATCAATGGAATTGAACACCTGGAATAGGAGGGGGGTCGCGACCGAGGCGCCGCTGAGGGAGGGCACGCCCTTCCCGGAAAAGTTGCCGATCCAAATCCCCACGGTATAGTGATTGTTATAGCCGATACTCCAGGCATCCCTCCTCCCGTAGGATGTGCCCGTCTTCCAGGCAATGCGGGGGAGGTGGGCGGTGCTTTGCCATTCCAGGGGAAAATCGGGACGGTTGACCCGCGAAAGAATATCGTTAATCATGAAGGACGCCGCAGGGCTCATGACGCGGAAGGCGCCGCGCGCCGCCGCGCCGCCGCTGGCGGCACCGCCGGACGGGCCGCCCCATGACCCGGCCGAGTCCTCATCCGAAAACGACAGTGGCCGGAACATTCCCTCATGCGCGAAGCTCGCGTACACGCCGGTGAGCTCTTCCAGGGAGGCGCCGCACCCCCCCAGGATCATGGACAACCCCAGGCGCTCCCGGTCCTTTTGAATCTGACGGCAGCGACAGGAGACCAAGGTGGCAATGAGCTTGTCTTTTCCCAGGCGTTCCAGACTTTTCACGGCAGGGATATTCAGGGAATGCTCCAGGGCATATTCCATGGAGACATACCCGTTGAAGGTCTTGTCATAGTTTTCGGGAGCATAGCCCCGGTAGTCGATGGGTACGTCCTCGATCACGGACTTGGGGGTAAGAAGGCCGGCATCTATGCACATTCCATACAGGATGGGCTTGAGGGTGCTACCCGGTTCCCGGACGGCCTGAACCCCGTCCACCTGTCCCCCGTCCAGAGTATCGGCCCAATTGGCGGAGCCCACATAGGTCACCACCTGCCCCGTCCGGTTATCGACCACGATAACGGAAGCCTGGTGGACGCCGCCCTGGTTCAAAAGGTGTACGTAGGCCGACACCAGTTGTTCCACCTTGAGTTGGGTGTTCAGGTCTATATGGGTGTGTACGAGAACGGCTCCTCCGGTGTGCAGGCGCCGGGCGAGGTGGGGAATGTACTGAGGCATCCGGCCCCGCGTTGCCGTCAGGGGTTCTGCCAAGGCGTCCCGGATTTCCCTGGGCGTGAAGATATGGTCGCGGGCAAAGCGCCGGAGCCATTTGTTACGCTCGCGGGCGATGCGTCCGTTATTCCTGCCCATGACTAAGGTGGAGGGGCGGTTGGGGATGACCGCCAGGGCGGTGATTTCGGCCAACGACAGGTGATCGGGATCCTTTTTAAAATACAAGTAAGCCGCGGTCTTGACCCCCTGGATATTCCCCCCGTAGGGAACGAGGTTCAGGTACATCCGGAGGATTTCGCTCTTGGGGTATTTCCATTCCAGTTGCAGGGCCCGGAAGGCCTCCACGCATTTGAACCAATACGTCCTGCGGTGGGGTTCCAGGGCGCGGGCCACCTGCATGGTGATGGTGGAGGCGCCCGAGGTCCGGCGCAGGTGGAGGAGGTTCATGAAAAACGCCCGTCCGATTGCAAAGACATTCACGCCGGGGTGATCATAAAAGTACTTGTCTTCCTTTTCCACGATCGTTTTCCTCAGGAGAGGAGATATCTCGGAAAGCTCCGTGCGCATGCGCCACTGCTGGTCCGGGGTTAGGAAGACGTGCAGGACCTCTCCCTTCCGGTCGGTGATGACGGTGGAGTATTCGACCCGGTCGGGGAGGGGAAAAATGCGGTTGAGGAGGAAGAAGGAAAGGAATAAAAAAATTATGGAAAGCGAGCTCCATTTAACAAAGGTTTTAGCTTTCTTTATTGTAACTTTTCTTGACCATCGTGGCCAGTGTGACGGCATCATCCCCAAAACCTCCTCCTATAAATTGCATTGAATTTACTCAAAAGTAACGAACCTTCCCGTATGCGTATCCATGCCTTTTGCTGCCTCGCCCTGCTGGGCCTGCTGGCCTTTTCGTGTAACCGCAAGACCGTTTCGCTCTCGTACACGAACGCCAAAGGAGAAGTATCTCCATTAGGAAACCTAACCTTTCAGTTCGACAAGGACCTCGTCAAGGATTCCCTGCTCAACCTTTGGGATTCCACGGAATTCGTGTCCTTCGAGCCGAAGATCCCCGGGCGCTTCCGATGGGAAAACCCCGGTGAGCTGGTATTTTCACCCTCCCAGCCCCTGACACCCGCCACGAATTTTCACGCTGTGATCAACGAGGCGGTATTGAGGCATACGCCCTACGGAAGGTTGAAGGGGGGAGATGACCTGACCTTCCATACCCCCCTCCTTCAGCTCCAGGATGTGAACGCGCTATGGGTGGCGCCGGATGGAGATACGCATTCGGCCCAACCCGAACTGGATCTTTACTTTAATTACGCGGTCAATCCCTCTGTCTTGAAAGAGCACCTCAGCCTGACGCTCGACGGTAAGGCCGCGGACTACGAACTTGAGACCGTTTCCACCTCGGAAAAGGTCAGTATAAGGGTTAACAATATCCGCGCCGAAGACAGGGATTATAAGGTGCAACTGGCGGTAGACAAGGGAATGATACCGAACGGTGGAACCAACGGCACTACGGAGTCCCTGAGCTTTACGACGGGGTTGCCCTCGCCCTTTCTTCTGGGTATTAATGACGTGAGCACGGATCACGACGGCAGCACGGGGACCATCACGGTAAAAACCAGCCAGCGCGTCACTCCCGAAAACCTGGCGACTTTCATCAAACTGGAACCCGCGGTCCGCTTCACGGCCACACCTACTGAAGACGGCTTCAGCATCACGAGCGATGGCTTCGACGCGGAGACCAGCTATTCGCTGAGAATCGTCAAAGGCCTCCGGGGGGTTATTGGGGGGACCCTCCACGACGACTATATGAATAATGTCACCTTCGGCAAGATGCGGCCATCTATCAGTTTTATGGACACCAAGGGCGTGTACCTGTCGGGAAGGGGAGAAAGGAACGTGGCGATCCGGATCGTGGGTGTGTCTAAGGTTCGGGTGATCGTTTCAAAAATCTACGAGAACAACCTCCTGGCGGCGGCCACCTACGGCTACAATCCGCGTGACAATTCGGCCCGATCGGATGATGATGAAGAGGGCGCATCGGACGAAACGCCCGGCGAGGCGGCTCAATTGGGAGACATTGTTTATTCGAAGGAAATAGATACCCGCGCCCTCCCCAAGTCCGGCAACGCCCGGGTCTTCCACTTCGATAGGGACGACCGCCTACCGGAATTCAAGGGGATATATCATATTATGGTCCGGTCCACGGACAATTACTGGGTGGAGGACGACCGCTTTATTTCCCTATCCGACATCGGGTTGATCGCCAAGAGCGGGGGAGACAAGGTACTGGTGTTCGCGAACTCCATTAAAGATGCCACGCCCCTCCAGGGCGTGAACGTGGTAGCCTACGGGTTGAACAACCAGGTCCTGGGCCTTGGGACCACCAATGGGTCGGGCGTGGCCGAGATCCCGCTCACGCGGAAGGAATTCGCGGGTTTTGCCCCCGGGATGGTCGTGGCCCGCACCGCAAACGACTTCAACTACCTGCCTTTCCGCAGCACGCGCGTCAATACCTCGCGGTTCGAGGTAGGCGGAAAACGGGAGAACCCGAGCGGCCTGGAAGCCTTCATTTACCCCGAGCGCGATATCTACCGGCCCGGGGAGCAGGCGCACTTCGCCGTCATCCTGAGAACCAGCGCGTGGGCGCTACCGGGAGCCTTACCTCTTAAAATGCGCTGGCTCCTGCCCAACGGGAAAGAATTGAAGATTTTCCGGAAGAGCGTGAACGAACAAGGCGCCCTGGACGGGAGCGTGGATATCCCCGAGGCGGCTGTTACAGGTAGTTATACATTGGAAGTCTATACCTCTAATGATGTACTCCTGGGAAGTACGTCCTTCAGGGTGGAAGAATTTGTTCCGGACAGGATAAAGGTAAACACCCACCTCGACCCGGCGGAGTTGAAGCCGGGACAAACCGCCCACCTGGATATCGGGGCCGAGAACTTCTTCGGCCCTCCCGCGGCCAACCGGAATTACGAATGTGAAATCCAGGTCGCGCAACGGAACTTCTATGCCAAGGCTTTTCCGCGCTACGATTTCAGCCTTTCGGGACAAGACGCCTTCCACGACAAGATCGAGCGCGATGGCAAGACCGATGAAGCAGGGAAGGCCAAAGAATCTTTCGAGGTGCCCGACATGTACAAAAACATCGGCCTCCTGCAAGCGACCTTTTATACGACCGTGTTCGACGAAACGGGACGCCCCGTGAACCGGAATAATACGGCCGAGATCTATACCCAACCCGTTTTCTTCGGAGTCATGGACGACGGGTATGACTTTTATTCACTGGCCCAGCCCGTGCGCTTTCCCCTCGTAGCCCTCGACGCACAGCAGCAGGTGGTAAACGCACAGGCGAAAGTCAGTGTGATCCGCCACGAATACCGGACGGTCCTGACCAAGGACGGGGATTATTTCAGGTATACCTCACAGAAGGAGGACAAGGAAGTGGTTTCACAGACCGTCACTATAAGTGGGACCCAAACCGCTTTTCCCTTCATCCCGCGTATGCCGGGGGAATACGAATTGAGGGTAGCCCTCCCCGGTAGCGATAGCTACGTCAGCAAGTCCTTTTACAGCTACGGGGACTGGGGCGCGGACGACAACGCTTTCGAAGTGAACAAGGACGGACAGATCGATATCGAACCCGACAAGACTTCCTACTTTACGGGGGAAACGGCCAGGGTCCTCTTCAAAACGCCTTTCAGCGGGAAGATGCTGGTCACCCTGGAAACGGCCGATAAGGTGGTTTCCTATCAATACGTGGACGTGACGACGCGTTCAGCCGAGGTATCGTTACCCCTGAGCAAGGACCACCTCCCCAATGTATTCGTAACGGCCACCCTCTTCAAACCCCACGGCGTATCCGACGTTCCACTGACCGTGGCGCACGGCTTCAAGGGATTGAGGGTGGAGGAAAAGGACCGGAAAATGGGGATCGAAATCAGCGCCCCCGCCAAGGTCAGGTCGGGCACGCGCACCGTCGTCCATGTTAAAGCCGAGCCCCACAGCACGATCACCCTGGCCGCCGTGGACAACGGCATCCTGCAGGTGACGGACTTCAAAACGCCCGATCCATACGCCTGGTTCTACGCACCCAGGGCTTTGGAAGTGGGCGCCTATGATTTGTATCCTCTCCTGTTTCCCGAAGTCCTGGCTCGCCTCAGCAGCACGGGCGGGGACGAGGGCACCGAATCCCGGATGCGCGCCAACCCCATGCCCGCGCACAGGTTCAAGCTGGTTTCCTATTGGAGCGGGGTCCAGGAAGCCGATGGGAATGGGGAGGCGAGCTTCCCCGTAGATGTGCCTCCTGCCTTCAGCGGAGAGCTTCGCCTGATGGTCGTGTCCTGCAAGGATGCGTCCTTCGGGTCCGCCGAAGTGGCCATGAAGGTGGCCGATCCTCTCGTGCTGAGCACGGCCCTGCCGCGCTTCCTGAGTCCCGGGGACACCGTGACGATGCCCGTCACCGTATCCAATACCACGGAGCGAAGCGCTTCGGTCAACGCTTCCCTGCGATTGCAAGGACCCCTGACGGTCGTGGGCGCGGGCCAGGGTGAGGCCACTGTGCCCGCGGGCGGCGAGCAGCGCATCGTGTTTACGATAGCGGCCTCCAAAGCCATCGATACCGCGAAGGTGCAGGTCAACGTACAGGGCCTGGGCGAACACTTTACCGATGTGACCGATATCAGCGTCCGGCCCGCCAGCACATTGCAGAAAATGAGCGGGAGCGGCCCCCTGGGCCCGGGGGCCCACCGCCTGGCCATCGGCATGGGAGATTTCCTGCCCTCCAGCACCAACTACCGCCTTATCCTGAGCCGTTCTCCGGGGATAGAACTGGGAGACCAGCTCCAATACCTAGTTGAATATCCATACGGGTGCACCGAGCAAACGGTATCCGCCGCTTTCCCGCAACTCTATTACGAAGACCTCGCGACCCTCATGCACCTGCATGGAGGCGCCCGGTATACGAATGCTGCCTCAAACGTCCTGGAGGCCATTCGGAAAATCAAGATGCGGCAGCTCTACAATGGTGCCATTACGCTGTGGGATGATGAAGGGACCGAAAACTGGTGGGCCACGGTATATGCCGCCCATTTCCTCCTGGAGGCGAAGAAGGCGGGTTTCGAGGTCGACAACAGCCTCCTCGAATCCGTGCTGACCTACCTCAATAGCCGCCTCCGCAACAAGTCCCTGGTGGAGTACGTCTACAACCGTGACCAGCAAAAAAAGATCGCGCCCAAAGAGGTCGCCTACAGCCTTTACGTGCTGGCCCTGGCGGGTCGGCCCAACGTCAGCGCCATGAACTATTACAAGGACAACACGGCATGGCTGGCCCTGGATAGCCGCTACCTCCTGGCGGCGGCCTATGCCCTGGCCGGAGACAAGGCTGGATTCAAGGAACTGTTGCCCTCGAAATGGGAAGGAGAGGTTTCCGTCACCCAGACCGGGGGCAGCTTCTACTCCGACATCCGCGATGAAGCGATTGCCCTGGATGTCCTGCTGGACGTGGACCCCCAAAATCCACAGGTCCCCGAAATGGCGCGCCAGGTGTCCAGCCTGCTGAAAAGCCGGTATTGGTACAGCACCCAGGAATGCGCCTTTGGCTTCCTGTCCCTCGGAAAGCTCGCCAGGGCTTCGGTCCAGTCCACGGCTACGGCCACCGTGCGCGTGGGTGGCAGGACCGTGGGGACTATGGACGGGGCGCCCGCGCGCTGGACCGCAGCCCAGCTCAAAGGGACCGACCTGGATTTGGAAGTGAGGGGCACAGGCTCATTGTTTTATTGGTGGCAGGCCGAAGGCATCAGCGCATCGGGTGATTACAAGGAAGAGGACCATTATATCAAGGCCCGACGCAAGTTTTATGACCGCTTCGGGAATGAAATTTCGGGGAACGTCTTCCATCAAAACGAGCTGGTCATTGTCCAGCTCACCCTGGAGAAGTCATACAGCGGGTCCATTGGGAACATCGTCCTTTGCGACCTCGTCCCCGCCGGCTTCGAAATCGAAAACCCGCGCACCAAGGACATACCCGGGATGGATTGGATCAAGAATGCCTCGGAGCCCACGGCCCTGGATGTGCGCGACGACCGGATCAACCTCTTCCTGGACCTTAACGAGCCGAAGCAGGTATATTACTATGCGGTGCGGGCGGTGTCACTGGGGACGTACCATATGGGACCGGTCAGCGCGGATGCGATGTATAACGGGGATTATCATTCCTATAACGGCGCCGGAACGATTGTCGTGAAGCCTTAGTAGCTTTGCGGGCTGATGACGAAAGTAATTTTGAACCGGAAGATCGCCCCACGGATTGCGAATGGCCATCCGTGGGTCTTCGCCAATGAGGTGGAGCGCGTGGAGGGCACGGATGATATTGTGCGCGTGGAAACACACGACGGGAAATTCCTGGGGACGGGGTACATCAATCCGAAGTCCCAGATATTGGTGCGTATTCTCAGCCGGGATCCGAAGGAGCCCATCGACGAGGCATTCTTCAAGCGGCGCATCGCGAAGGCCTGGGCCTACCGCGAAAAAATCGGCTACACCGAAAACTGCCGCCTGATCTTTGGCGAAGCCGACGGCCTTCCCGCCCTGATCGTCGATAAGTTCAACGATTACTTCGTCTTCCAGACGCTGGCCCTGGGGATGGACAAATGGAAGGCTGCCATTATCGATGCGCTGAACACCATCTTCCATCCCAAGGGGATTTATGAGCGCAACGACGTACCCGTGCGCGAACTGGAGGGCTTGACCCAAATCAAGGGTCCTGTGGGCCACGCCTTCGATCCGAATATTATCATCAATGAAAACGGATTGAAATTCCATGTGGACCTGGAGAACGGTCAAAAGACGGGTTATTTCCTCGATCAGCAGGACAATAGAAGAGAAATACAACACATCGTAAAAGGCGCCGAAGTCCTGGAGGCGTTCTGTTATACCGGAACCTTCGGCATCCACGCGGCGCATTATGGGGCAAAGAGCGTCCTCGGGCTGGACATCAGTGACACCGCGGTCGCTCAGGCAAAGCGAAATGCCGAACTCAACGGGCTCCAGGACATATGCTCATGGGAAACCCGGAACGCCTTCGACGTGTTGAAAAGCTGGGGAAAAGAGGGAAGAACGTATGACGTCGTGATGCTGGATCCCCCTGCTTTCACCAAAAGCAGGGAGAACATCCAAAAGGCCATCACTGGGTATAAGGAGATCAATTTAAGGGGGATGAAGCTGGTAAGGCCGGGCGGTTTTTTGGTGACCAGTTCGTGCACCAACCTGGTCCATCCCGAGCTTTTCCTAGAGATTATCCAACTCGCGGCCAAGGATGCGCGAAGGGGCCTTCGCCAGGTAACCTACCGGACACAATCACCCGATCACCCGATCCTTTGGGGAGTGGACAATACGGAATACCTAAAGTTTTTAATCGTGGAGATACAATAGAACTACTTGGCTACGAGGAATTTACCTGAATCGATAATGGTTCCGGTCTTGTCCCGGACCTGGTAAATGTAGGTTCCCCTATAATAATCGCTAATGTTTAGCGTTAATTTCTGGGGCATGCTGCTCAGCTCGTAGACCTTCTTACCGATGAAGTTGAATATGACCAGAGAATTTGCTTTGTCATAATCTTTCTGAAACTCGAAATTGATATAAGTGACCGCAGGACTGGGGTACACTTTCACGACTTTATCCGATTCGTCTGGATTGGGTAGGGGCGAGGTTTGTGCATAGGAGTGCACTGGACGTAATACGGCCCCGATTAGGAACAGAGATATGATAAAAATGCCTCTCAACGGATATTAGGGTACTTTAGTGCTCTAAGATACATCATTTTCTTAATGTTATGTGGTCGTCAAATCCCACGAAGGCCATATATGTCCCGGTACTTATCTGTTAAATATTTCAGAAAAATTTGAGGATCCAGGGGTGCGCCCGTTGCTTCCTTGCACAAATCTTCAGAATCGTAATATCGTCCGAAGCGGTGGACTTTTTCCCTCAACCAGGCCAGGACACTCGCGAAATCCCCGGGAGGGCACGCCTTTGCCAACTGGGCCGCATACAAACTGCCCAGGGTATATGTTGGAAAATAACCGAAACTCCCGTGACTCCAGTGTACATCCTGCAGGCAACCGTGGCGGTCATCGGGCACGATCAGACCTAAATGCCTGCGATAGGCCTCATTCCACCAGGCGGGAATGTCCCGGACCGACAAGTTGCCCGTCAGCAGGGCTTTTTCGAGCTCGTAGCGTATGAAGACGTGGAAGTGATAGGTGAGCTCGTCGGCCTCGGTGCGAATCAGGGAGGGTTGCACGCGGTTGATGCCCTTGTAAAACCCGGCAGGATCGATTCCGCGAAAGTCGAAATATGACGTCAGGACGTCCCACAGCTCCACCCAAAACGGCAGGCTCCTTCCCAGGTTGTTTTCCCAGAAGCGGCTTTGACTTTCGTGGATGGACAAGGAGCACGCTTCACCCAGGGGCAGGCCGTACTGGTCCGCGGGTAGCCCCTGCTCGTACAAGGCATGACCCCCTTCGTGGATACAGCTCCAGGTCATGGAGGAAAAATCGTGTTCGTTGATGCGTGTGGTGATGCGTACGTCCGTGGCGGCGAAGTTGGTGGTGAAGGGATGCTCCGACAAATCCTGGCGGGCCGCCTGGAAGTCCAGGCCCATCCTTTTCAACAAATCCAGGCCCCAATCCCATTGGCGTTGTTTGGGGAATTCCCCGTGCAGAAAACTATTGTCCACCTGGGCGACGGAACCGATGGCGCCCAACAGCGGTGTCAAAGCCGGGATGAGTGCTCCGAACAATTCGTCGAGGCGCGCCACGGAGGTTCCCTTTTCATAATCCCTGAGTAGGGCGTCATAAGGATGAACCGTATAGCCCTTTCGCTCCGCTTCTTCCTTTTTCAATGTAACCAATTGATCCAATAAGGGGGCCAGCACCCCGAAGTCGTCGGCCCTTCGCGCGGCGATCCAGGCTTGAAAGGCCTGGCTGGAAATTTCGGAGAGGCGCCGTACGAATTCGGAGGGGAGTTTCTTTTCGCGCTCGTAGTCTTCGAACGTCAAAACGACATTCCGGCGTTCGGAGTCCTTGAGGTCGTCCAGGCCGGATAAGGCCCTCAGCAGGTCCCCGAAAGCCGCGTCGGTGAAGCGCGCATGCGCCGTTTCGGTCAGGGTGGCAATTTGCCTGGCCCTGGGACCTTCGCCTTTGACGGGCATATACGTTTCCTGGTCCCACTGCAGGACCCCCGCGCTGTATCGGAAGTCGGCTACCTCCGACATGCGCCCTACATAATCGGCATAGGTCGGTTTGTTCATGGGATAAATGTCGTATTTTGGCTGGCGCGAAAGCGCAATTTTTTCCCTGTGAATAAAAGATACCTTATCGTTTTTTGCTTGCTTGCCTTTAAAGCGCAGGCGCAGACGTTGACCCCGGACAGCCTCCTGAAAATCCTCCCGGATAGTTTCCCCCAGGAAAGGGTATACCTCCACCTGGACAAGGATAAATATATGGGAGGAGATTCTATTTGGTTCAAAGCCTACGTAACGTCAGGAATCCTTCCCGGGGAGACCAGCACGGGAATTCACCTGGAACTCTTCAATCCCGCCGGGAGCCGGGTTCAGCAAAAATATTTTCCCGTCATTCTGGGGAGGGTGGCCCTGGGCGAGCTCGAACTGAAGGATTCGCTGCCTACGGGCATGTACACGATTCGCGCGTACACGGACTGGATGGGGAATTTCGATCCCGCTTTCTTCTACCATTATACCTTTCCTG
>CAZJDB010000018.1:0-40400 GCA_964544695.1 uncultured Chitinophagaceae bacterium | reverse complement strand
CAGTCCCTGCGCCGAGGGGATCAGGGTGACGCCCCCATAACCGATTTGCAGGGCTCCATACTGGTTTTGATATACCACCGAAATATTGCTCAGGTCACCCGTTTGCAAATTCGTGGTGTTGTTGAAATTCAGGGTGCTGTTGTATCCCGTATAGTTCCCCCAGCCATTCTGAAGTCCGTTGACATACAGGATGGATTTGAAACCATAAGGAGTGGGGGATTTGCCCACACCGCCGGGGGTAAATACATAGATGTAGGCCTGGGTGACGCCGGCCGGGATCAGTACGTGGATCAGGACGGAATCCGCATCGAGAATCGTGGCCTGGGTGCTGTCGAAGGTCACGCGCGTGACGCCCTGGAAGACGCTGCCCGTAATGGTCATGGTATCGCCTGGAATCCCGGTAGTCGGGGATATCGAAGCAATAATGGGCGGAGGTTGCTGAATGGGCCAGGTAAACGAAGCCGATCCGCCCAGTGTGAAAAGCTGGAAATTGTTCGGGCCTGTGGACCCGAAGGGGATCGTCGACGCGACCGTAAATATGGCCGAAGTGTTGGTGACCGTTCCGGGGAGGAAGGGATTGCTCACTCCATTGATGGTGATGCTTTTCAGCGAACCCAGGTTGGTGCCGATCACGGCGTAGGAAACGCCTAATTGCCCGGAAATCGCAGTGCTGTCGAAGCCGGTGATGGTGATGGTACTGTAGGTACTGTCGCTGGTCTTACCCGTGGAATCGACGGAGACCGGAATGGTGACGTTCCCCGTATCATTTTTGGTAAGTATGCGAATGCGGGTTATCGAGGGGCCGCCGAAGTTGGAATTCTTGTGGCATGAGGTAAGCCCCCCAACCAAAACGCACAAGAAAGCAAAAAACGCTATATAAAGTTTCATCGTTGCAATTTTTTGGTTCAAAATTTATAGGGTACCGGTGGCTGCAAGAGCAAGGGATCCGCGGCCGTTTCGGTGGCCGGATAGGGCAGCAGGAACTCGTTGTCGGTGATCGTCAGGAAGCCATTGGCATATCGTTGGCTGATGGCGCTGGCGCCCGTCGTTCCGCGGTCCTGCTGGGCAATGATCATTTCCGCGATGGGATGGGTGGTGGCATTGAACCCGTCTATCCGCTGCAGGTCGAACCAAAAATCGTCCTCGATGGCCAGCTCCCTGCGCCTTTCTTCCAGGATGTCATCCCGGTAAAGGTTTGCCGGAGGCGCCGCGGGATTATCGTAGTAGTTGAGGGTAGGGTTGGGCGTCATATATCCCCTTCGGATGCTCGTCAGCGGAGACAAACCGGCCCGGCCCCGGACCGTATTGATGGCATTAAGTGCCTCGGGATCCGTGCTGGTGGCGGAGCCCGCCATGATGGCTTCGGCCAGGATCAGGTAGACCTCGGCAAAGCGCATCATGTAAGTATTGTTGCCCGTGCTTTGGGCGGCGCCCACACCTCCATTATCGGCGGGGGTCCCTACCACGTATTTTTTGATCTGCATGGCCGTGCCCTGGGAACTGGCGGTCAAGGGTAGGGTATACCCTCCCGAAGCCTCGAGAATCTCGGGATAATGCCAGCCCGGCATCATGATCGTCGCCCGAAAGCGCAAATCATGGGCGGTATCGTATTCGTCGAACAGGCTGAAGGTGGGAGCCACTTCCCCGTAACCATCTCCGGTCCCGGTGATCTGGCTGTTGTAAGCGAAAGAAGCCTGCACCGCGTTCCCGAGGCCGTAGGGCGCTCCCCCGGCCCATTCCAGGGCGATGACCTGTTCCTCGTTGTTGTTGTTTGCGGTCAGGTACAAGTCACTGAAGGCCTTCCCCGCGACCCCTACTCCGTACAACTGGAATTCCCCGCTGTTGATGACCTTCTCGGCTTCGGTGCGCGAATCGGTATAGTCCTGCATGTAGAGATATACTTTTGACAAAAGCGCACTGGCGGACCCGCTGGATACCCGGCCCTGACCCGAATAGGCGGAGCCCCGGATCATATGGTTCAGGTTGGCCTCCGAAAAGAGCAGGTCGTTCACGATGAACTTGTACACGTCTGTGACCGGGTTGGTATTCAGTTGGTAGTTGTTGATATAAGTCGAATAATTGGCGATGATGGGTACGGGTCCGAAAATCCGAACCAGGTGGAAATACGCCAGGGCCCTGAATAAATGGGCTTCCCCCAGGGCGTTGTTGGTGACAGACGTATCCACGGAGGAGGCAACTTTCGAGGGCAGCGTATTGATGATCGCATTGGCCTGCGCAATCACCGTGAACAACGAATTCCACGCTGCGGATAACTCGAAGTTCGCATTGGTGACCGTGAAGTTGCCGAAGTTGATGACGTCCGGTGAATAGGTCCGGCAATTGCCGCCATACATCTCCGAGATGGACCATCCAACCTTGGTATTGTACCCGAACCAGGGCGCACCGTAGAGGATGTTCGTACTGGCCTCTACCTGCGCGTCCGTCTGGAAGAAATTATCCACCGTAATGGAATCGATGGGTGGCCGGTCGGAAAAGGACTTGCTGCAGGAGGCCAGGATCAGGGCGAAGAGGACTATATATAATCGTTGCATGGTGTTAAGTTTTTAAAATTCCGCATTGATGCCAAACGTAATGGTCCTCGGGGAAGGAAACCTGCCCAGGTCGATATTGGACAGGAACACATTCTGGTTGATGGCACCGATCTCCGGATCCAGCCCCTTGTAAGGGGTGAACACATACAGGTTCTGGCCGCTGACATACAACCTCAGCCGGGTGAGCTTCACCGTATTGATCCACTTCGTCGGCAAGCTATATCCGAGGGCCACCGTTTGTACCCTCAGGTAGGACCCGCTTTCGATAAACCGGTTCGACATGAACAGGTTTGCATTATCCCCCGCCCTGGGCGCCGGGATATTGCTGTTCGGATTGGAAGGTGTCCAATAATTGGCATCCACTGCGAGTTGATTCTGATACAATCCGTCCAGGGCCGATATCTGGTAGTTCACCGCGTTCAGGATTTTGGCGCCGTAGGACCCGTTCAGGAATATGTTCAGGTCGAAACCTTTATAAGAAAAGTTATTGCCGATGCTGTACGTGAACTTGGGATTGGGGTTGCCCAGGGCTTCCTGGTCATTCTGGTCGACCACCCCGTCGTGGTTCAGGTCGGCGTATTGGATATCTCCCAACCATGTATTACCCGCGGTCTGAGGGTTATTGTATTTGGGCTGCCCGAACTGGGTGGGCGCCTCAGCCAATTGCTTCGCCGTTTTAAAGGTCCCGATGTCCTTATATCCGTAAAACTCCCCGACGGGTCCGCCCACCGCCGTCCTTGTCACAGGCAGGGACAGGAAGCTGATCGTGAGGTTTCCCTGGATGAACGGGGTCCCGTTGGCCAGGGAAATGACCTTGTTGGCATTGGACGAAAAGATCACCGTCGAATTCCACTTGAAGTCGTGGTGGACGACATTCTGAGAATGGATCGTCAGGTCCACCCCCCGGTTTTGCAATTGCCCCCCGTTGATGTAGGGCGGGGAGATGGCTGCCGTTCCACTGTATTCCGCTACGCCTCCGAGCAGGAAGGCGGGGAGGGAAGCGGCGAACAGGAAGTGCTTGGATTGCTTATTGTAGCCGTCCACGCTCACGTCTATCCGGTTGCGGATCAAGCTGAAATCCAACCCGATGTCTTCCTGCACCGCGGTTTCCCAGGAGAGGTTTGGATTGCTGACGTTCGAGAAGGCATAGGCGGTACCCATGGCCGAGGGCAGGGTAGTCAGGGCAGCTCCATACCGGTAGTTCGGTATCCCCTGGTTACCTACCTGTCCATACCCGACACGAAGCTTCACGTTATCGGCGACGCTTTTGAGGTTACCCCAGAAAGGCTCTTCGGACAGCCGCCAGGAAGCTGCAAAGGCCGGGAAATATCCCGTTTGATTTCCGGGCGCGAACTTCGAGGACTTATCCGCGCGGAATGTAGCCGTCAGACTGTACTTGTTGTCGTACGTATAGATGGCTCGGGCAAAAGCGGACTCCAGTGAGCTGTTCGCCTTATATTCCGGCGGGGGAGCCGTAGAGGCCGTCCCCTGGTTCAGCGTTTGGATCGTATTGGTCGCGAGTCCCTGAACAATATTGGTCACCCCGCCCCAGTTGGAGACGCTGACCTCATGACCCAGTTGCGCTTGCACGTCGTGGCGCGCCGCGAAAATATGGTGGTAGGAAAAGTATTCCCTCCAACCCCAGTACTCCGTATTGGAGGGGTATTCAATCAGCTTGGATGTCTGGTTGACGAACTGCGGACCGTATGCGTACGTCGGCAGGAACACTTTTGCCTGGGCGAAATTTACGTCCGTATTCACCTCACTGCGCAGGGTCAGGTCGTTGAAGAATTTGATGTCCGCGTACAGGTTCCCGTTCAGGTTGTACCGCTGCAGCGTATTGGTGGTGTTCAGGGCGACCGCAACCGGGTTGATCTGTGCATTGATCTGGTTGGCCGGTGGTCCGTAAAAAGTACCGTCGGGATTGTATACGACCTGGTCGGGGGCGTTCAGCAAGGCTGTATAGACCAACCCGTTGTTATCGCTCAGGGCATTGTGCTGCTCCGAATAACTTCCCGTCAGCGTGTTGCCAATCGTCAGCCAGTTTTTGGCGTGGGCATCTACATTGGCGCGGAAGGAATAGCGCTTGAAATCGTCGGGGCCGATCAGCGTTCCTCCCTGATCGAAATATCCTCCGGACACATAATAGTTGACGCCATTCTGTCCACCGGAAATGGAAATCTGGTGGCTTTGCTGCATGGCGGAATGGAAAATTTCCTTTTGCCAGTTCGTCCCCTGGGGCAGGAGATTGGGATTGGCAAACTCGGGCCTCCGGGGGATACCAAACACATCGGCCAGCGAATTTTCCAGCGTAGCGTATTGGGGCAGGTTCATCGTGGGCAGGAACTTCCCTTGTTCCGCGGTACCCAGGAAAGCATCGTACGTGACGCGTGCCGAGCCCGGCTTGCCCCTTTTCGTCGTGATGATGATCACCCCGTTGGAGGCCTGGGCTCCATAGATGGCCGTGGCGCTCGCATCCTTCAGGATATCGATGCTGGCAATGTCTTCCGGGTTCAGCGTGGCCAGGGGGCTGACCGTGGCTTCTCCGTCCCCGCCTCCATTCTGCCCTTTATTGGACAGTGCCACGGGGATGCCGCTTTGGGCAATATTATTGGCGTC
The DNA here is from genome assembly GCA_964544695.1 of uncultured Chitinophagaceae bacterium. Classification (GTDB taxonomy): domain Bacteria; phylum Bacteroidota; class Bacteroidia; order Chitinophagales; family Chitinophagaceae; genus Dinghuibacter. Next base: position 35,229 of record CAZJDB010000018.1, on the reverse strand, counting down.
CCCCGATACGGGCACACCGTCGATGACGTATAAAGGTTCATTTGAAAGGCTCAGCGAGGTGATCCCCCTGATGTGTACGGACGTATTGCTGCCCGGCGCACCCGAGTTCTGCTGGACATCTACGCCTGCCGCTTTCCCCTGGAGCAACTGATCGATGCTCGACATGGGGACGTTCGCGATGTCATCGGCTTTGACGCTCGATATGGCTCCGTTCACGTCCTCTTTCCGCTGGGTTCCGTAACCGATCACGACCACATCCGTCAAAGAGGAATTTACCCTTCGCAGCGAGATGTCGAAGCTGGTTCTGCTTCCTATCCTGACCTCCTCGGTTTGCATCCCCACAAAGGTTATGATCAGTATCCTGGCATCCTGGGGAACATCCAGTTGAAATTTCCCCTGGGCGTCCGTTTGAATGATCAGGTTCGTTCCTTTCACTGTTATCGTGGCACCCGGCAGCGCTTCTCCGCGGTCGTCCACCACTCTTCCTTTAATTGTCGTATTAGGAGGTAAATCTTTTTCGGTGACGAACACAGTCCTGTTTTGAATGTAATAGCTGAGGGGCTCGTCTGAAAAACAATCGTCCAGTGCCTTTTCCAAGGGCAGGTTTTCTACATCCACGGTGACGGGCTTTGCCATGTTGAGCAGCGAGGTGTTGCAGAAAAAGGTATAGCCCGTTTGCTTTTCGATCATTTTGAAAACCTTTTTCAGGGGAAGATTCTTCCCTGAAAGGGTGACGCTTTGAGATAACGCGCCCCCCTGCGCATGAAGCATAGCAATCGTCAGCAGCGTAATGGTAAACTTCATCGTCATGAAAACGAATTTGTTCATACTTTAGCAGTGTTTTGGGTTTGAGATAGAAACGAGGAAACGTTTATATAATGACGACCCAAACTTCTGGCCGGGGGCGCGGGGGCGCTCCTGGCTTTCTTTTTGGACCGGAATTTTTCCCTTAAGGCAGCACCGTCAAGGTGTTGCCCTGCAGCCTAAAATGGACCTTACTTTTATCCAATCCCGACAACACCTGCGTCAACTCCAGGTCCCTTCCCATCTTCCCCCAGAACAAGGCCTTCGTGGGGCTTCCTTCGTATTTGATCTGAATGCCGTACCAGCGCGCCAACTGGCGCATGACTGCGGCTATATCCGCATCATCGAAGCTGAAATATCCGTTCTTCCACGCGATCGTTTCCTCGGTATCGATGTCTTTCACCAGCGTAAACCCTTTTGCTTGTTCTCCCGGTTCGAGCCGCAGGTGCGCATCACCCTTGACCACCCGCACGGCTCCCTCGATCAAGGTTGTCTTTAACGGGCCCTCATCCTCGTATGCATTCACGTCGAAGCTCGTACCCAGCACCTGTATGTCCGTCCCGGCCGCCAGCACGTGGAAAGGCTTTTCCTTGTTCTTTGCCACCTCGAAATACGCTTCGCCTGTCAGGACGACCGTCCTGTCCGGGCCATTGAAGGAGGTAGGAAAGCGGATGCTGGAAAGGGAATTCAGCCAAACGACGGTCCCGTCGGCCAGGGTTACCTGGTATTGGCCGCCCGTAGGGGTGGCAATCGTGTTAAACAGGGGCTGACTTTCGGGTAAGTTTTGAGGGGTGTATGCGAGGCTTCCGGCGCTCACCTTAATGATTTTGGCGGTGCCCTGGGTGCTGATCGCACCCTTGGCCGCGCTGTCCAGTACGACCCTGCGGCCATTCGCCAGCGTGAGTATGGCGTGATTCCCACCTGGTTGGATCGCTGCAACCACCTGCATTTCAGGTGCTATCGCTTTTCGCGGACGCAATAGTAGCGCTGTGACGCCGATCAGGCCCAGAAGGCAGGCAGCCGCCAAATACCAAATCACTACCGGGCGACGTTTCACCTCGCCCAGCGCGATCCGGGCCCTGGCCTCCATTTCGGCTCTTAAATGGTTGTCCAGCTTTCCCTGCCCAAGCAAATGGAAAAAAACTTCCTTTTCATTATCGGATGCCTTGTCATCCAGGTAGCGACGCACCAGGCGGTTGTATTTGTTTATCACTTGTCTAATGACAACCGAGCCTACAGCGTCAGGTACATGCCGATAAAAAAAAGTAATCCCAAATCCCGGGTAGCCGCCTTTCGAAGTGCCTGAATAGAATTGATCATGTGGCGTTTAACTGCATTCCCGGAGATACCCAACTCGCGGGCGACCTCCTCATAAGTACGCCCCTGTTCCTTGCAACGGCGATATATCTCCCGTGTCCGGGGAGGCAGTGTCAGGAGCACCCCCTGGATAAAACGCTCATAGTCCCGGTTCAGGATTTCATCGTCGATGCCGGGTTCCGGGGAATGGCGTACGATCTCCGCCAGCAAAGCCTGGGAACGCGTGGCGGACTTAAGAATATTGAGCGTATGATTGCGGGCGATGGTGAATAAGAAGGCCCCCATATTCCTGATTTCGTGAAGCCTGTCCCGGCCTTCCCAAACCTTGAGGAACACCTCTTGCGTCAGGTCTTCCGACAATTGGGGAGACTTGATGACGTTCAGAATGTAATGATAGATCGGAGAATGATAATGCCGGTAAATAGCATCAAAGGCTTCGTTATCGCCAGATGCCATCAAGACACGTCGGGACTTTCCATTGGCGGCCATTGGTTAATCGAATAAAGCTGCAATCGTTGGCATGAAACTACAAATATTTCTTTAGTATTTCCAAATGCCCCTCACTTGCTCTCAAAATTCTGACCTTCAGTCACTTATTTTATTTCGGTAAAAATTTATTGCTTTTCAATAAATATTTACCGATATTTGTATCATCATTTCAAATATATGAAGTCTAAAACCACCTCCATTCTCACCGTCATGCACGTCCTCGCCTGGGTCGTTTTCGTTGGCTTTGTCGCACAGGCAGGGGCTATCCTGATCTCCTACGGAGTCAGTATTTCCAACCCGGTCGCCGCCAAAAACGTGTACATGGGATTAAATTTATTTAATGTCCGGCAGTACAACTTCGGATGGTATACGTGTATGATCGTCTTAAAAATAGCCTTGCTGGGTCTGAAATCCTATATCGCCTGGCTGGTTATCAAGGTCCTGTCTACCATCAAAATCACCAACCCCTTTACCCAATCCGTGTCCCGGACCCTCGAGCGAATCAGCTATTTCATACTGCTCTTCTGGATCCTCACCATAGTATACAATGTATTTATGAAATGGTTGTCCACCGTGGCGCCTGGCGTGATCCCCGATTACATTTCAGGAGATTTCATTTTATGGGCCGGGGTCGTATTCATTATTGCTCAAATCTTCAAGAAGGGCGTGGAAATGCAATCCGAGAATGAATTAACCGTATAACATGCCGATCATCGTTAACCTGGATGTCATGATGGCCAAACGGAAGATGTCGCTGAACGAGCTTTCCGAAAAAGTCGATTTGACTTTAGCCAATTTATCCATCCTCAAAACCGGGAAAGCCAAGGCGATACGATTTAGTACGCTTGAGGCCATTTGCAGGGTGCTTGAGTGCCAGCCGGGGGATATATTGGAGTTCCGATCTGTGGAATAAACTACACAGCTGACCCCTGCTCCTCCGGAAGCGCGCCCTATCCTCGCCCCTTTCCCGACTGGCACGGTATTTTAACCCTAATGTGTATTAATCACTAAAATTGTTAGCTATGTTACGTTGGGCAGTCATTTTCCTGATCATAGCCATCCTCGCCGGCATCTTCGGCTTCTTTGGCATCGCCGCGGGTGCAGCCTCCATCGCAAAGATCCTGTTCTTCATTTTTATTATTTTGTTCCTGGTCTCCCTCATTGCCGGGCGACGCAGAAGCATATAAAAATGCACGTTCGGATCAATTAAATGAACGTTTGGACAAATCGGATTAGGAGTCCTGTTGTAGTTTAAGGTTTTAATAACTAAAACCTTGAATAACATGAGAATTCCAACGATTCCTTGCTTGATTTGTCTCCTTTTCCTGGCCGGTTGCACTAAAGCGCCGTCTTCGTTAGCCCCTTCCACCACATCCCTGGCATCGGGCTCCTCCTTTGCCTATGGTTCTGATGTGAGTTGGGTAACCCAAATGGAAGCCTCCGGCATCCCATTCTACAACAACAGCGGAGTAGAACAGAACCTTTTCACCATCCTCGGCGGAAAAGGCATTAACGCCATCCGCCTGCGCGTTTGGGTCAACCCTTCCGGGGGCTGGTGCAACATTACCGACGTCGTCAACAAAGCCAAGAGCGCCACCGCCGCCGGCATGAACGTCCTGATCGACTTCCATTACAGCGACACCTGGGCCGACCCCGGCCATCAAACCGTTCCCGCCGCCTGGGCAAGCCTCAGCTTTACCAACCTGATGACCGAGGTCTACAACTACACCGAAGGAGCCCTGAATACCCTGAAATCGAATGGCGTCACCCCTACCTGGGTGCAGGTGGGCAATGAAACCAGTAACGGCATGCTATGGCCTGACGGCGAGGCATCCCTCAACATGGAGCAATATGCCTGGTTGGTCAACTGCGGCTATAACGCCACCAAGGCCGTATTCCCTTCCTGCAAAGTCATTGTACACCTGGCCAACGGCTACGACGATACCGATGCGCGCTGGCTCTTCGATGGCTTAAAAGCCAACAGCGGATCCTGGGATGTCTGCGGCTTTTCCCTTTACCCCACCGCCTCCAACTGGTCCACCTATAATTCCGAATGCCTGTCCACCATGCAAGACATGGTCAGCCGCTACGGCAAACAAGTTATGATCTGTGAGGCCGGCTTTGCCGAAAACGATCCCACCGACGCGGAATCTTTTCTCAAAGACCTTATCGCCAAGACCCAATCCGTCGGCGGACTGGGCGTTTTCTATTGGGAACCCGAAGCCTACAACAATTGGCAGGGCTACGGAGAGGGCGCCTTTGGCACGAATGGAGAGCCGACGGCGGCGATGAATGCGTTTTAAGGACAACTGCCGCAATTCTACCACAGCCGCCCTTTCAAAGCGAACCGTGCAATTGTAACATTTAATGTTAGAATTGCACGGTTCAAATATCTTAGGAAATAATTAGCTGAAAATCATTTATTTACCTTCTTGACCATCTTGCGTTGGGCTTCTTTCGTTTTGGGTGCCCTGGTAATTTTACCAGTAGCCTTATAGTCAGCGATAATCTTACTCATAATCTTCTGAACTTCTACAGTTAAAACATGGGGTTCAACAACGAAGTCAACACCTTTAGGTTCTTTAATGCATCCCATATTATTTTCAATCAACTTTGTCTTTGAGAAAAAAGATACGAAACCTTCATATCCCCTATCTTTTGACTCCTTACACGCGAAGGCCACCAGATTGCCAGGTACACCCTCATACAATTTCGGTTTGCCGAAGTCGAATGGAGCGCTCTCGATCAGATGCAGGAAAATGTGGTCTTTACGATCAGCGAGACTTACAAGGCCCTCCACAATGTTTGAATTTCCTTCGATGGTCAGTTTAAACACTTCTCTATCACTTAATGCAGTCTCAGACATCCAATTGAATTTCCGTCCACCTTTTTTTGTGATGCTCTTCAAATCGACTTGCCAGCTTAAAATCTCTATATTAGATAAATATTATGACCCCCATTCCCTTATACATAAGCGTCCTTTTCGACATCACCGTTTTGCTGTTCATTGGAATGGCTTACCGTGCTAGTCATCGCTCCATTTATTTTTTGATTGGTCTCCTTCTTTTAGGTGGGACCCAATTGATTCTTGGTGTCAGGGGATTTTATGACAAGAGGGACGCCGTTCCTCCACGCCTTCTTTTTTTGATTTTACCTTCACTCATCGCCATTTTGGTCTTTTTTATCGCGCCAAAGGGTAGAGTCTTTATAGACAGTATGGGTAAAAAGACCTTGACCTTACTGCACATTTTGAGAATCCCCGTAGAATTTGTCCTTTATGGATTAGCGGTGTACAAGGCGGTCCCGTTTTTAATCACTTTTGAAGGCAGGAATTTCGATTTACTATCAGGCATTTCCGCTCCATTTGTTTGGTACTTTGGATTTATAAAGCCAAAACTGTCCCGTTTCGTCCTGATTGCCTGGAATGTCGTTTGTTTGGGCCTTTTGCTGAATGTAGTGTTTTATGCGGTTCTGTCGGCGCCGAGCCCTTTTCAGCGTTTCAGTCTTGATCAACCCAATCTCGCTATTCAAGCTGTGCCTTTTCTCTTATTGCCGGCCTTGATTGTGCCCTTGGTATTGCTTGCGCATCTGGTAACCATCAGGCAGCTTATTCGGACGTCAAATAACCCTGTTTTATGAATATACCTTTGGTTTTCGAAATTATGAAATGCCTCGACGGCTATTATCTATTTGGACTTCCGAATCTCCAAAGGCAGTACAAAGGAGAGGCCGAAATGAGCAAAATTGTTTCGAAAAAGATTGTAAATATTCAGGCAGGAAAAGGAAATAACTGGACGGATTTGATGGGGACGATAAAGGAAAAAGTAGCCGGCGAATTATTTGACCGGGCGTACTATCAGTTTCCATCCTACGACGCGGTTATCGAGTTGGAGAAAAGGACCGAGAGTGCGATTGAACTAACAACCAGTATTAATATTGGTATCTCCCTGTTGGGAAAGTATTATACAGTCTTTTTTGAGGATTTGGCCAAAGCACGGGGCTTTTCATCTGACCCGTCCCACGATCCCACATGGATCCTGTATTATAGCAAAAAGGTAGTCAATGGAGAAGCGCTGACGCAAAAGCTGAATGATGTGCGCGGTTACATTGAACAACATTTTACCGGCTTCACATTTGTGCCGCACGACCTACTTTTTACCTACAAAATAAAGCACACGCTCCCATTCCAGATAAGCTGGGAATTCCTTGGAACGGAATATCCCATATATGATTTTTTATTTCAGGGTAGATTTAGTTATGAGGGAGTCAAAGTGCTGGAATAAGCATTTGAATATGAGAAGACTGATCTGTATTGTAGCGTTTTCCGCCCTATTTACGTCGTTTATCCAGCGCCCCATCCGCTGGGTGGCCATTGGGGACTCAATTACCTATTTGAATGACCATCTGGACGAGACTGGAGGCCGTCTTAGAAAGGGCTATATGACTCGTGTTTCCGAATTAATGCCTTCTGTCCAGTATGTCAACCAGGGGCACAATGGGTGGACGTCTTTGGACATTGCAAAGGCCATTGAAACGCTGGGTATTCCCTCGGCTGACGTTTATACCGTTTTCCTGGGGACTAATGATTGGTGGCATGGGTCGCCCATCGGAACTTGGGCGGATTACCTTCACGGCACAGGCGATACTACTGTCTTTGGGGCATTCCGCATCATCGTTGACAAATTGCGTAGTCTTAATCCCAATGCCAAAATAGCCTTGATTACGCCTATGCCTCGGGCGGACTTTGTGTATATTAACGATTCCCATAATAATGCCTATGGATCTTATAAGGACAAGGACGGGCAGTCGCTTGCCCAGGTCGCCAAAGCGATCTTGGCCATCGGGCGTCGCGAACATCTGTCTGTCATCGATCTCTATTACGACAAACGTTTCGCTATTCCGAATTTGGTACACTTCAAACGGTTGAAAGACCCTTCGACGGGGATGTATAAGGATTTTACGTATCCCTCCTTCACCAGAATATCATTCAATCCGGCTGACGAATATCCTTACCCGCCGGAGGCGATGGATATGACTTATGATGGATTGCATCCAGGAGATAAGGGGGATTCGGTGATTGCGGAGGAAGTGGTGAAGGTATTTAAGTGATTTACTGTTGCGCGGTCCCCGTTTCCAAAATCCTGTACAGCTCATCCAGGTTGGGAGAAAGAATGATTTCCGTCCTGCGGTTCAGGGCCCTTCCTTCCGCGGTACTGTTGGGTTGTACAGGATCGTACGAGCTATGACCGGAGGCAACAACCCTGATGGGGTCGACCTTATAGTCATGGGTTAGGACACGCACGATCGAATTGGCCCGGGCGGTACTCAGGTCCCAATTATCGATGTAGCGGCCGTGAATGGGGATGGAGTCTGTATGCCCTTCGACGTCGAGGGTAATATCGGTATTCTTGTTAAGTACATCCGCGAGCTGAGACAAGGCGAGTTTTCCTTTGGGATTCAAGACAGCGCTGCCGGAGGGGAATAGGAGGTTTTCCTGCATGCTTACATAAACTTTCCCGTTTTTAATGGATATGGTCAACTCGTTTGAATTGAATCCAACCAGGGCATCGCTCATTTTTTTGCGGATTTCCTGGGTTGCCCTTTGCTGCTGGTCCATCAACTGACGGAGCCTTTCCAGCTCTGCCTGGCTGTGTGCCAACTGGGATTGTTTGTTTGCTGCATCGGTGGACAGTTGACCGGTTTGGTTATTGAGGTCGGCGATTTTCGCGTTAAGCTCGGAGATTTTGGCGTTAAGGTCTTGGATTTGTCCCCGTTGCTGTTCGCCTTGGGCCGATAGATCGGTCACTTTTGCGGCCAGGGCGGAACTGTCCATTCTTAGGGCCGCCAGGGCTTCCTGCGAGGCCCTGAATTTCCTGGTAGGTACGCAACTGGCCAAAAATAGGAGGCATACGCCCACAAGTAAGGTGTTTTTTTGCATCGGTTCGCGATATTAATTAACTTATTAATGCAATCATCGGACCATTTTTCAAAATCTGCCGGATGCAGCGAAATATATCGACAACCATCGTAAACCAATAAATAAAACAAAAATGAAAGCGAATTTAGTTTTATGCCTGGGAGCCTTCATGTTCTGCTGTGCAAGCTGTTCCAACAGTAACAGCGATGTCTCCCCGGAAATGCAAGCGAAAATTGATTCCATGACAAATGTTCTCAAGACGTATGCTGATGGCTCCGATACGCTTACGCAGCATCTTATTAAATTTGACACGCTCGATTTTGTTGTATTCAGCGGTCAGGAGTGGGTTCGGTTTCACGAAACCCATTCAAAGGATATCATCGTCAACTGGCCGGATGGCCATCACACAACCGGTCTCGCCAGGCATATAGAAGACATGAAAGCCCTGTTTGTTTATGCACCCGATACAAGGATTAAAGTGCATCCTATTCGCTTTGGAAATGGTACGGGTGAATGGACATGTGTCACAGGTGTCATGGAAGGTACGTTTACAAAGCCGATGCCCATCGGAAACGGGAAATTTATTCAACCCACCGGCAAATCATTTAAACTGCCCATGTGCACAGTGGGTCATTGGAAGGATGGTGTAATGATCGAAGAATCGCTGTTCTGGGACAACCAGACCTACATGACGCAGATGGGCCTGGGCAAATGACTCCGTCAGGATTACCTCCGGCGCCAGAGGCGCCTCCGGTGATCCTCTTCGCATTAGCCTTACCCAAGGGCGTCCCAACGGATTACGCCCCGCCTTCGGCGTGGCTAGTTTTGTTTCATACGTTCGCTTAGGCGAACAAGTTCGCCACGCGCCCGTATAAAACAAAACCGCCGCAGCTTGCGCTGCGGCGATCCTTAAAGTGAGCTGCCCTTGTGACTCCGTCAGGATTCAAACCTGAAACCTTCTGATCCGTAGTCAGATGCTCTATTCAGTTGAGCTACGGAGCCAAATCCTAAAATCCGGCAGGAAGCCGAAAAAAGCGGACGGCAAAGATAACGCACCCCCCGAAAACCACAAAACAAACTTTAATTCAGCCTGGAAAGCACATACTTACCCACGGCCCCCCCAATAACCTGCCCATTCACAATAGCCTGCCGGAAGTGAATTCCTCCATACAACCGCGAAATGGAAGCCTCCGCAGCCGCCTCAGCAAAGGAATGAAAAGACCGCGCAGGGAGCCCGAAGCCCTTCTCGGTGTCGTCTACATAAGAAAAGGAAGACCCGAACAAGGCAGTCAACACGACGGAAGCCGAAGTAGAAATGCAACTATGCCCACTGACATACTCCGGAAAGGGGGGAGTTTGCAGGTGGGGCTGCCATGATTTGGACAGAGAATTTTGGATCGCCGTAATGGGCCGGATATAGTTGCTCACATATTTTTCGTCCCAGCAGGCGATGATGGCATCAAAAATAGCAATTGATGTGAGGCTGTACGCGTACAAACTCTCGACCAAGGGCAGGTGCTTGTCCCGGACCGCGACGCCCACGATGTTCATCCAGTGCCCCCCCGGGGAGATTTTTTTCACGCTGAACATGAGATGCCCTACGGTTTGAACCGCAAAAGGGTTGCAATCCCAAAAATCGGCAATAGCGACCTGTTCGCGAGTGAGATGGTTACCGATTTCATACACGTCGCGGACCGACCGGGCGAAAGTATCGGAGGAGATGGCAAAGGGAGGGGGTACGGCAAACTGCCCCGGCGCAACCAAAACCATAGTCCTGATTTTGTTCCAGTTGGGCTCTATGGCTTCCATGTATTCGGGCGCGGTTTGCTGCCAGGTTCCCGGTTCTTTGCTGGGGGTGAATCTGGGTAGGGTGCGGGTATAGGCGTAGTTGTCCTTCCGCGACCAGGCCAAAACGGCGGCACCCATCCGAACACCGAAGGCAACCGAACGGGCATATACATCCGGAGAAACGGGCCGGTGCCGCAGGTCTATATCGATAGAGTCCCAGAGTTGCTGGAACATATCCTTGGAGAAAACCAGGCCGTAGGCGACATCATGGAACGCAGTAATGCCGGCTACCAGCCAGTCGTAAGCGCCAGCGTCAGGAAGAGGCAACCCAAGAAGTGAATCGCCCAAAGCACCCAATCCATTCAATCGTCCCGCGAAAGTTTTAAAGTCCGGATTCCCCGGGCGGGCGCCTTCATAAAAGGCGATCAAAGTATAAACATAATCCCGGCTGGCTACGGGAGGGTTGGTGATGTCGCGAATCATGACTTCAGACAGGGCATGGAGAGCTCGGTCCTCGAAAGAGATGTGTTCCTGCGAAAACGCCGAAAAAGCCGAAAACGCACGAAGCCCGGTAAGCAAGGCAATAGCAAGGGTCTTAATGCACCTGAAATTCCTGTAATTGATCATTGTTGTTGGCTATGATGATATATGAACCTGCCTGGACGATTTTCCGGGCGTCCCGATCGGCGTAAAAACCAGAACCGCCGGGAACCACCGAAAAGGGTGAGCCGGTCAGCAGCAACCCTTTCCCCGCATCTTCCCGACCCCACTGGGCACGCACGGCATAATTATTCCCCACAAGTAAAATGTCCAAAGGGCCGGATGAAGAACCGCAGAAATGCCCCGTCAGGATATCACGGACAGGAAAGGCCTGGGCCATCATGGGAAAGGGCTGGAAATAAAAACTATCCCGACCACGCGAAAGAAACACCCCCGACCGGAATTCCTCTGCGGAAAGGTGGATGGCGGTATCCCACTGGGCCGGTGTAAATATATCGCGAGCCGTTACGTCGCAATAGGAAGCATAGGATGAAAACTTAGTCTTAAAGGAAGGCATCTGGTCAATAATGTCATCCCGGGTTGCAACCGGATAGCTTTTTCCCTGAACATAATAGCTGAGGATGGCATCCATCGTTCCATTTCCGTCCAACTCGGCCGCGTCCACGGTAACGGGTTCGGTAGCGGATGGTTTCATTTGCCCGTTCAAACCTTCATTTCCTGCAATGATGTCGAGGTTCCCATCGCCGTCGACGTCTTCGATGCGCAAGCAATTCCACCATCCGGAAGAGTGAGGAATGGCAAAGGAACGGTCAAAAGAAAAATAGGGAGGCGTACGCTGTCCATACAATATCGTAATGGGCATGAATTCACCGGCTAAAATTAAATCCGGTATGCCGTCCTTGTTGATATCCGCTACCCGCACTGCGGAGACCATACCGATATTGGCAAGGAAGGGAGGCGTCACGTCGCGAAATACACCATGTTCATTATGGAAAAGATAACTGCGGGGTGCTTTGGGATAAGCCCCGGTGGTCACCTGACCTGAACGGAAAATGTCCATGAGACCATCGCCGTCGATATCGAAAGCTACTGCCTGTCCCCCGGAGGAAGAAGTGACAGGCAAGACACCGGAAGCAGCGCCATGAAACTCCCCGCTCCCGTCATTCCAATAAATATGGTCCTGGAAATTGGAGTGGTTGCCTCCGCTGACGACATACAAATCGGGATGCCCATCCCCGTTCAGATCCGCAAATAATGCATCGACCCCTTCGAACGAAGCGTCTGAATCCAGGGCCGGCGTATTCCGCCTTACATATCTCCCGTCCCCGAGGTTGATCAGGAGCGCGCCAGCCTGACCGGTCGCACCACCTACGAATAGGTCAGGCCGGCCGTCCCCGTTCACATCGGCGGAAGCAAGCGCCGGTCCGCATCGCGAGTATTGACGGGGTAGGAGTGGCTCGCGCTTGAAATCGTTATAGTCATCTTCGATATGCTTGAATGGGACATCGGAAGCGGGCATTTCAACAAAATGGGCAACAACAGCGGCCGAAGGCAAAGGAGAAACCGAGGCATCCGCTTCAGAAAGTACCAACGTCCGGTCGAGGGCCACATTATCCAAAACCTGCCTGCCCCCACGAGGCCACGTCACCGTCACGCGCACCGAATCTCGTTTACCCAAACCAAAGATCAGGCAAGGCTCTGAAGTGGATTCAAATCCATGCACGGGTTCCATAGACTGCAATTGACGAAAGCCCCCCGATGCTTCCACCAACACCTTGGCCCCAATACCAAAACGATTTCCACCCAGACCGTTGAATCGTAATTTAAGCCAATGATTCCCCAGGTCTTCCGCATGGTTTTGCCAGATGAAAGCGGGCCCGTTGATGTTGTTCACCACCAAATCCCAATCACCGTCGTTGTCGAAGTCTCCCAAGGCGGCGCCGTTAGACAGGCTTGGCGTACCCATGCCCCAGGCCTGGGTCACATTTTCGAAGCCGAGGCCGTTCTTGTTGTGAAATAAATAGCTGCTCACCTGGGAAGAGGGCATCATTTTGACAGCAGTCAATAAATCCGGTTTTTCGCCCCTGGCAAGGGCATCACGCATATAGGCGGCATAAGAATAGGTCAGGAAGTCCATGTTGGTGTAATCCCGCATGTATCCATTGGAGATGAATAAATCCTGATATCCGTCGAGGTCGAAGTCTCCGAACAGGGCGGACCAACTCCAATCGGTATTGGAAATGCCTTCCAACTGTCCTACCTCGCTGTACCGGATCTTGCCTCCGTAATTGCCCCCGAGCTGGAGCATGTTGCGCATGTATTGGTAATAATACCCATGGTCGATGAGGTTGTAGAAGTGGTTGTACCCATCGGGGCCTTTGAGCATTTTTTGACGTCGGTTGCTTTCGGGCAGCATGTCGAGGGTGAGCAGATCGGGTATGCCGTCGTTGTTGACGTCCGCCACGTCGCAACCCATGGAATACTTCGAGGTATGACCCATGAAGGATTTCAGCGATTCCTTGAAGGTGCCGTCGTGCTGGTTGATGTATAGATAATCATCCTCGTCGTAGTCATTGCTGACGTACAGGTCGTCCCATCCGTCCCCGTCGAAATCGGCAACCGCTACGCCCAGGCCAAAGCAGATCGGGTTGGAAATAATGCCTGCGGGGATCGTGACGTTCGTGAAGTGGCCCCCGTCGTTACGGTACAGGCGATCTCCCGCCAGGGTATCTATGGCCGTCTTCATGTAGGTAACGTCGAAGTTTTTTATACGGCGGATGGAATGCCTGACCAGGAAGAGGTCCAGGTCACCGTCATGGTCGTAGTCGAAGAAAACGGCTTGTGTGGTGTTTCCCGGATCGTCCAGACCATAGGCGGCTGTTTCGTCCTTGAAGGTGCCATTGTGCTGATTGATGTACAGCAGGTTTGTCCGTTCCGACAGGTCGCCGTTTCCCGAACGGCAAATAAATATATCCAGCCATCCGTCTCCGTTGACATCCGCCAGGGTCACTCCCGTCTTCCAGCCATCCGCGCGGACCTTCGAGGATTTGCTGATGTCTTCGAATTGAAAATGACCTTTGTTGAGGTAGATTTTGGGCTGGCCCACGTTTGAGATCAGAACGATGTCGGGCAGGCCGTCGTTGTTCAGGTCGCCCACCGCTACGCCGCCCCCGTTGTAGAAATATTCATAAGCAAGAACGTTGTGGTCTTCGTTTTCGACGATCTGGTTGACGAAATTAATTCCCGACTGTTGGGGAGAGATCGGGGTAAAAAGGGGTTTTTGACCCTTCACCGGAGACATCAGGGCGCAAAGCACCAGCAATAATAAGCAAGTCACTCTCATACAAAGCATTCGTTAAACCAGAGTCAGCTTAATAGTGGTGTCTTAATGGGGGCAGGTGTAATATACAAAAGAGAAGTTTAAATTTAGGTCTATGAGAAAACTTTTAACCCTCCTGCTTCTGGGAGCCGCAGCCATCACTAATGCCCAACACCGTTCCTATTTCCCTCCCAGGGATTCCTGGGAAGTGCGTACACCTGCCAGCATGGGTATAAATGAGGAAACACTGAAGGCCGCAATAGACACCGCCAAAGCCCATGAACAAACCGATTCCCGGGATTTGGCACAGGCACAAGTGCAGGACTTTTGGAGGGAGCCCTACCTGGAGGCAGAGGGTCCCTTCGCGAACAGGGGCGACGCCACGGGTATAATTGTTTACAAAGGATATATAGTAGCAACCTGGGGAAATCCCGACAGTGTGGAGATGACCAACAGCGTTACCAAGAGTTTTTTGTCTACCGTCGTAGGGGTCGCCGTTGACGCGGGACTAATCCACAGCGTGCAGGATACGGTCGAAAAATATATGGCTCCCGTACAAATCTACGCAGGCGGAGGCCCGGCAGCAGGCGGAGGCCCGGCAGCCGGAGTCGGCGACCTCATCTATCCCTTCGCCTCCCCGCATAACCGCCTCCTGACCTGGGACGTCATGCTTCGCCAAACCAGCGACTGGGAAGGGACCCTTTGGGGAAAGCCCGACTGGGCGGACCGTCCTGACGGCCGTCCCGAGGCCATCCTGAACCGGCCACGCCACGCTCCCGGCAGCGTCTGGAAATACAACGACGTTCGCGTCAACGCCCTGGCTTTGGCGGCAACCAACGTTTGGCGCAAGCCCTTGCCCCAGGTCTTGAAAGAATACATCATGGATCCCATTGGCGCTTCTGCAACGTGGAGGTGGATAGGGTACCGTAACGCCTGGATCGTCATCGACGGGCAACCCATACAGTCGGTCAGTGGCGGAGGTCATTGGGGAGGAGGGATGTTCATCAATGCCTATGACATGGCGAGATTTGGATTACTAACCCTCCACCGCGGTGAGTGGGACGAAAAGCGAATCATCAGCGACGCCTGGGTCGCCCAGGCTTTGACGCCTACGGCCGCCAACAAAGGCTATGGATACATGAACTGGTTTCTGAATACCGACAAAAAACTATTCCCAAGCGCTCCGGAAAACAGTTTTGCCCACATCGGCAACGGAAGGAACATTATCTACGTGGACCCACAGCACGACCTGGTGATCGTGGCAAGATGGATTCAATCGGAGGCGATGATGGACCGCGTGATAGAAAAAGTCATAGCAGCATTACCGAAAACTCAATAATGCCACCGCACAAACGCCTCCATCGCCGCATACCGCGTCAACCCCAACTCCGCGTAGAGGTTGGCGGTATTGCTGTTACGGTCTTCCGCGCGCTGCCAAAACTCCCTGCTATCGGTCCCCTGGAAGGGCACCATGTCCTTTTGGGATTGATGTATGAATATGCCAAAGCGCTTCTTCATTACCTGCTCCGGGCTCATGGGAATCGCCATCTCGATATCCGAAATATCCCACTCCTGCCAGGCCCCTTTATACAGCCAAAGCCAGCAATCGGCCACCCAGGGCTCCCCGGCTGCTTTCAAGCGGCGCAAAGATTCGAACACGATGTCGAGGCAAACCTTGTGGGTCCCGTGTGGATCTGCCAGGTCCCCCGCGGCAAAAATCTGCTGGGGCTTCAGTGAACGCAACAAATCCACCGTCAGACGAATGTCCTCTTCCCCCGCAGGTTTCTTTTCAATGGTCCCCGTTTCATAAAAGGGTAAATTCATGAAGTGTGCATGATCGTCCGGTAGCCCCACGTATCGGCACGTCGCGCGTGCTTCGGTTCGGCGGATCAAACCTTTGATGGCGCGGATTTGTGGGGTGTCTATCTGGCTGGCCTTTTTACTGGCCAGAAAGGCCTGAGCCTCTCGCAGGATTTCGCTGGACTTTTTGGAATCTATCCCAAACAGTTCTTCGAAGCCCACGGCAAAGTCCAGGTAGCGCGTAACAAACTCGTCGGTGACCGCGATGTTCCCGGAAGTCTGGTAGGCGACGTGGACGTCGTGCCCCTGGTCGTGAAGGCGCATAAAGGTCCCCCCCATACTGATGATGTCGTCGTCGGGGTGCGGCGAAAAAATGAGGACCCGTTTGGGATAGGGCGTGGAGCGCTCAGGGTGCGCCGGGATCACGGCATTGGGTTTGCCACCCGGCCAGCCCGTGATCGAGTCCCGTAACTGATAATACACCTGTAGGTTGATCTCATAGGCATCCCCGTGCTCGGTCAGGAGGTCGCCCAGGGCAGAGTCGATATAATCGTTGGTGGTCAGGCTGAGGACAGGTTTTTTGAGATTCAGGGCCATGCTCACGACGGCCCTGCGCATCATGGCGGGCGTCCAATCGACTTCCCCGGCCAGCCAGGGAGACTTGAAACGCGTCAACTCGGCTGCCGCCAGCTCATCGATGATGAAGGAACAATCATCGTGTTGCTGCAGGATGGAGGCAGGCACATGCTCGGTTACGTCGCCTTCGACGGCCTTTTGGACGATCCCGGCCTTGGCGCCCCAGGCCATAAGGAGGATGCGCTTGGCGTTCATGATCGTCTGGATGCCCATGGTCAGGGCCATGCGCGGGACCAGGGAGATGTTCTGGAATTCGCGGGCGTTGGCCACACGCGTGGAATTGTCCAGGGTCACCAGGCGGGTCCTGGAATACCGGCTGGAGCCTGGTTCGTTAAAGCCTATATGACCATTATTGCCGATACCCAGGATTTGGAGATCGACCCCTCCGGCTTCCGCGATTTGTTGTTCGTAATCCTGACAGTATTCCTTGATGCGTTCCTTGGCGACCGTGCCGTCGGGGATATGGATATTCGCCGGATCGATATCTACCTTACTGAACAGGTTGCGCTGCATGAAATTGTGGTAGCTCTGCAGGGCTTCGGGTTCGATGGGATAATATTCGTCCAGGTTGAAAGTGACAACGTTCTTAAAGCTGAGACCTTCCTCCTGGTGGAGGCGCACCAGCTCGGCGTAGAGGGAGATGGGCGTGGAGCCCGTAGCGAGCCCAAGCACGACACGGGGCTTTGACCGTATGAGCCGCGCGATTTCCCCGGCGGCGAACCGGGAGCCTTCTTTGGGCGTTTTGAAAATGTTGACGGGAATTTTTTCGAATGAATCGACCGTGGTCATGGAATGATTTTTTTTGGGCCTAACGGCGCCCGAAGATAGTGACAAAAGGCTTCCATTTGTAACGCCCGCAGCGAAAATCCGCGAAACCGATTGCGCTCAAATAGGCTGCATCAGGCTCTTGCGGAGCGCCTTGATCGACTGGTACAGCAGGTTCCGCGCCACCTGGTAGTTGATATCCATCACGTCGGAAATCTCCTCGTAGCTGAGGTTCTGGAAAAAGCGCAGGTAAATGATCTCTTGTTGCCTCCTGGACAACTGGCTCATGGCGGACTTGATTTTATTCCCGTTGTCCTGCTGGTCCTCCCGGAGGATCATCATATTGTCGTGGCTGATCTCGAACCCCGGAGCTGATGGGTCTTCATCGCTTAGCAACAGCTTGGAACGCTTCTGGAGACCCTTGAGTACCTTGTATTGAAGGGATTTGAGGAGGTAGGCCTTGACCGATTTCACCTGGGTTTTGCTGGGACTTAGCCACAATTCGGTAAAAAGGTCCTGGATACAATCCTCCAGCAACTCTTTGTCCTGGGTGATTTTATAACCGTAGAGATAAAGGGAGGAGTAATATTTGCGGAATAATTCACGGAAAGACTCTTTGTCTCCATCCTTGAAGGATTCCCATAACGCAATATCCTGAGTATGACTTTCCAAATCCCACGTCGTTGGTGTTGGCCGGCGGCCGTTAGTTTTCAATCGCAATTAACAGTAAAATAAAAAAGATTACAAAAATTGATTACAAATTTTTATCATTACGTACTAGATTGTACAAAGGCGCCTTTTTATGGACATGAATGAATTGCAAAGTCCGGAGGACCTGTTGATAGATGAATCTTTTCTGGCTTGGTACCATCAGTCCGACCCTGAAGCTACGAAGAAATGGGACACCTGGTTGGAAAGCGATTTATCTCACAAGGCCTTGAAGGATAATGCGATAGAGTTGATTAAAGCGTTGGATTTGCAAGAAAAGCCGGTTCCCCCCGCCCAATTGGCGGCTGCGGAAGCCCGGCTATTCGGCGTTGTAAACGCACCCAGGGTACAAGACGCCCCCGTACGGAGGCTCCGCCGGAGCTCCTGGCGCGTGTGGGTATCTGCGGCCGCATGCCTGGTCGTCATCCTGATGGCTGCCGGCATCGATAAGTGGTGGATCCGGGGCAAAAACACGGTAGATACCCCATATGGACAAACCGCCAGGCTGGTTCTGCCCGATGGAACCGAGGTCATGATGAACGCGAATTCCTCCTTCACCTATCCCCGTCATTGGAAGGAGGGTAAGGACCGGGAAGGCTGGCTGAAAGGCGAGGCCTTTTTCCATGTGAGAAAAACCTCCCAGCACGACCGGTTTATCGTGCATACCGACCATTTCGACGTCATTGTCACGGGGACCGAATTCAACGTGGTCAACCAGCCCGATAACGCGGGAGTCGTGCTCAAGGAAGGCACCGTGACGCTAATAGACGAACACGGTACAGAGATAAAAATGGCACCAGGCGATAACGTCGTCCTAAAAGGCACGCAACTGATCCGGGAGACCGTCAACCCGGAGGATGCCACCGCCTGGATGGATAATAAGATGAATTTCGACAATACGCCCCTGTCCGAAGTGATCCGGATGATCCGGTTCCACTACGGGGTAGAGGTGGAAGTGTCCAATCCAACGATGCTGAATAAGACGCTTACCGGCATTTACCCGAATGATAACCTCGACGTCTTGTTGAAGGCGTTGGAAGCAACGAAAGAATACAAGGTAGAAAGGTCGGGGGACAGGGTCATCCTGGACACCGTGCGTTGATACCTTGAAAAGATACTCCGCACCGCTGGTTTCCGAAAGCTGCACTAGCGGTGTAACTGCTGTATGATGAAAGGTCTTTCGAAGAATTGTATTCTTTGTTGGTGGTTTGCTGTCCTCATATGTATAGCGGATTGCGGACCGGCAGCCTATGGCCTGCCCTTTTCACAAGACAAATCGGATAAGAAGAAAGGCAAGAAACACGAAATCCCACTCTTACAAGCCCTGAAGGAACTCAACCGCAAACGGGGCGTCTATTTTCTCTACACCGATAAAACCATCGGGGACAAGCTGGTTTCCGACATCTCCCACCCCAAGGCTGAGGTGGAAAAGATCCTGACGGAACTTCTCCAAAATACGGGCCTCCACTTCACAAAAGTGAACGATAAGACCTTCGTTATCCTGAAAGGAGAGGTGAAGAAGGAAGAAACGAACCCCTCCCTGGTCCTTTCCGAGGATAATGGAGAAAGGATCGTGGACGACAGCCTTTACCACGTGGTCTTGTCCGACGTTGCCAAAGGATTCGTCGTCAATGCCCAGGGGGAACCCCTCGCGGGGGTCAGCATCACAGTGAAAGGAAGCAGCAGGGGTACTGTAACCGATGCGCGAGGCGCCTTTACCATCGAAGCCAATTTTGATAACGTGCTGCAGTTTTCCTCGGTGGGGTATAAAACCCGGGATTTCATCATCCGGGAAGAAAACGAATCGGTCCGGATCACCTTGGCCGTCTCGGAGCGGGAAATGACGGAGGTAGTCATGACCGCCCTGGGCATCAAAAAGCAGGTCCGCTCCCTGGGCTACGCGACCACGGAAGTCAATGGATCCGAATTCACGGGCGCCAGGGAAACCAATTTCGGCAACGCCCTGACCGGCATGGTCGCCGGGGTCAGCGTTTCGGGAGAAGCCACGGGCCCCTATGGGAGCAGCCGGGTCGTCATCCGGGGGAACGCTTCCCTTACCGCCAACAACCAACCCCTCTACGTAGTCGATGGGATACCATACGACAATACCAACCAGGGTGGATACCCGGGCCAGTATGGGGGCCAGGATTTTGGAGACGGTTTGTCCAATATCATCCCCGACGATATTGAAAGCGTCCAGGTCCTCAAAGGCGTGGCCGCCGCCGCCCTGTACGGGTACCGTGGCGGCAACGGAGCCATCCTGATTACCACGAAGTCGGGTCCCAAAAGCAAGGAGATCGGGGTGGAATTCAACAATAACCTTACGGTCAACAGCGTCGTCGACGAACGCAATTACCAATACGATTACGGACAGGGTTTGTTTGGCCTCAAACCCCTCAATCAGCAAGCCGCCTATGCTGCGCCCTATTTCAGTTGGGGGGCTAAAATGGATGGCACACCGGCCGTGAATTTCCAAGGGCAGACCTACAACTACCTGCCCTTCAAAAACGACTTCAGGGACTTTTACCAGACGGGCGTAACCAACCAAAGCTCGCTGGCCCTGGAAGGGAGCGGCGCCAACGGCCATTTTCGGGTTGGCCTCTCCGACTTGTACCTGACCCCGGTGATCCCCAATTCCAAGATGCAGCAGCAAGGGATCAATATGAATTCCTGCTATGCACTTGCGAATAAACTGCAAATGAACCTGACGGCGGTTTACGTGGCCCAACAAGTAACCAACCGGGCTTCTTTTTCCGATGCTCCGGGGAACGCGGTGGCTAGTACGTTGTACCTTGCCAACAGCTTCGATATCCGTTGGCTGAAACCGGCGGTAAATACGGGCGGAGGGGAAATGCTGCCCGGCGACGACGTGTATTTCAACAACCCCTATTTCGTCGCCTACAATTTCCAGAACGCCACCTCACGAAACCGCTTTACAGGCGGCCTCACGTTGAAGTACGCAATTCGGGAAGGCTTGTTCGTTCAGGGTCAGGTGACCAGGGACGCCTATGTCTTCGATGCCACTGTCATTACGCCAACAGGCACAGGGTACCGCCCGGGGGGTGATTTCACTCAATATGAACTGAACTACCACGAGATGAATGGGAACGTCATGGCGGGGTTGGACCGGAATTGGGGTAAGTCCATCAGCATATCCGCGCGTTTGGGGGTGAACTCGGAAAACAATGTAACCCAGGATTACGGTGTGGGTACCGTACCTACACTGGTGGAAGGGATCGATGCCCAGAGGCCCGTGGGACCATTCGTGATACCCTACCTTTATTCGTCGGACAACATTATCGACAAGCCGTATCAGCGCGCCTACGCGCGGTATGAAGTCAATTCGCTGTTCGCCAGCGTGGACCTTGCCTATAAAAGCTTCCTGTACCTGACGCTGACAGGCCGAAATGATTGGTTTTCCACCCTCAATATCAATACGGACAGTTACCTGTATCCTTCCATCAGCGGCAGTTTTGTTTTTAGCGATGTCCTGAAATTACCCTCCTGGATCACCTACGGAAAGGTCCGCATGTCCTTTGCCCAGGCTTCCAACGGGACATCCCCTTACCAGAATACGTTGACCTACGGGACCCAGGGCTATACGATCAATGGACAACTGATCGGTTATGTTTCCCAAAGCAATATTCCAAATCCCGCCCTGACCCCGGTCAACATCCACGAAAACGAGGTGGGTCTGAACATGCAATTCCTGAAGGACCGCATCAGCCTCGATCTGGCGATGTACGACAAAATGACCAGGGACGACATTCTTCCGGTTACAGTAAGCCCTACTTCAGGGTACTCGGGGGACGAGCTGAATATCGGGAAGGTGCGAAACAAGGGCATCGAGTGGCTCATTTCGGCCAAGCCCATGGTCACGAAATCTTTTTCCTGGGAAGTATCCTGGAATATGGCCGAAAACATCAGCAAAGTCCTGTACCTCGGGCCGGGCATTTCGAGCATCATCATCAGTGGGGCCCAAGCCAGGTGGGGCAGTGAGGTCAGCATCGACAATGTGGTAGGTCTTCCATATGGCCAAATCATGGGTTATGCGTATAAAAAGGATATCCGTGGGAACGTCATTTATGGAGCGAACGGGGAACCAGAGCAAACCGGCGTCGTTCCCCTTGGGTCCGGTATGTACAAGGTGACCGGGGGCCTGAGTAACGAATTCCGTTACAAGAAGTTTTCCATGAGCTTCCTCCTGGATGGGAAGTTCGGCGCTAAGTTATATTCCCAAACCAATTTGTTGCTCTACTATTACGGTTTGCAAAAAGCGACGCTGCAAGGCAGGGAGGGAGGATTTGTAGGAAAGGGGGTGGACGAAAAGGGACAACCCAATACAATCCCGGTGCCTGCTCAAACCTATTTCCAGGATATTTCTGCGGGAGGGGCCGACCATATCGCCCAGGAATTCGTGTACGACGCCAGTTTCATCAAGCTCAGGTCCTTGTCCATCGGATATACTTGGAAAAGCGCAAAGTTGAAGGAGATGACGGTTTCTCTCGTAGGCCGGAATCTGGCAACGTTGCTCAAACACACGCCCAATATCGATCCAGAATCCAACCTCAACGCCACCAATGGTCAGGGCCTGGAATTATCCGGCTATCCTCCCGTCCGGAGCC
The DNA here is from genome assembly GCA_964544695.1 of uncultured Chitinophagaceae bacterium. Taxonomy (GTDB): domain Bacteria; phylum Bacteroidota; class Bacteroidia; order Chitinophagales; family Chitinophagaceae; genus Dinghuibacter. The sequence goes on along the minus strand of CAZJDB010000018.1, from coordinate 12,560 downwards.
TTGGAATTAACCTGAATGTGAAGTTTTGACAAAATAGGTTAAGGAATCGTTACAAAAGTATTATCGCGGGCACATGATTGTAGAGATACATTCTACAAACCATCTAAACCTGCTGCATTATGAGCAAAATGTCGCACAGTGTAATATTGTGTGCCGGCGTTGTCTTGTCGCAATTAGCCCTGGCTCCGGCCTATGCATCCAACAGCCCCCGCGGACCTGTGGGGACTGGACTACTTAAATACCATGCTGTCGTCAAAGGCCATGTGGATGCTCCGGAAGGAGGCCCTGCCGTTGGCGTCAACGTCGTGGTGAAAGGATCCCGAAAAGGCACGGTAACCGATGTCCACGGGGATTTTACCCTTAACGCCAATCCCGGCGACATCCTGATTATTTCAGGCGTCGGTTTTGCTACCCAACAAGTAAAAGTGGGCAGCGGGGACATCAGCCTGACCCTCCAGCGCGCCAGCACGCAAATGGAGGATGTGGTGGTTACCGCACTGGGCATACAGAAGCAAGCCCGCGCCCTGGGATATTCCACTACAGAGGTGGACGGTTCCAAGTTCACCCAGTCCAGGGAAGTAAACATCGGTAATGCCCTCACCGGCCAGGTGGCCGGTGTAAACGTATCCGGGGACGCCACAGGTCCCTACGGCAGCAGCCGTGTAGTCATCCGCGGGATCACATCCATTGCGGGAAATAACCAACCCCTGTACGTCATCGACGGGATACCCTACGACAATACCAACCAGGGTAGTACCGGCCAGTGGGGAGGACAGGATTTCGGAGACGGATTGTCCAACATCAACCCGGATGATATAGAAAACATCCAGATATTGAAAGGCGTTGCCGCCTCCAACCTGTATGGTTTCAGGGGTGGAAACGGCGCCATCCTCATCACCACTAAATCGGGCGCCAGGAACAAAGGCCTCTCAGTGGAAGTGAATGACAACTTTACCGCCAACTCGGTTGTCGACGAAAGGGATGTGCAATACCAATACGGCCAGGGTGTACTCGGGCTCAAGCCCAATAACATCGCTGCCGCCCAGGCTTCTGAATATTACAGTTGGGGCGCTAAGATAGATGGTTCCCCGACCGTCAATTTCCTGGGTAATCAGACCACCTATAGCCCCTTTGCTAAGGATAATTTCAAGAACTTCTACAAAACGGGGACTACCAACCAGGTCAATGTGGCCCTCAACGGATCGAACGATCACGGTCACTTCCGTCTGAGTATTGGGGATCTGGCGCTCAATACTTTCATTCCAAATTCCGGGATGAAACAACAAACGGTAAACTTCAACAGTTCTTATAATATCACCAAACGCCTGGAAATGACCCTGAGCGCGGATTACGTTTTCGAAAACGTGAACAACCGCGTATCCTTTTCCGACGCCCCGGGTAACGTAGTGGCCAGCACCCTATACCTGGGCAATACCTTCGACATCCGCTGGGAGAAACCAGGATGGACCCCCAATAACTATGAGTTGCTGCCCGGTACCGACCAGTATTTCAACAACGCTTATTTTGTCGCCTATAAATTCATCAACCAGACCCAAAGGAACCGTTTGACGGGCGGCCTTACCCTGAAATACAACTTCACCGATTGGTTGTACGCTTCCGGAACGGTTACGCGTGACGGATACATTTTCGACCTGCTCAACATCACCCCCACGGGGACAGGTTACCAAATAGGCGGTTCGCTTACCCAGACAGAAACCAACTTCCATGAGTTGAACTACTCCGGGGTCATCGGAGCCAATAAAAAGTTCGGCAGCGACTTTGCATTCAATGCGCAGGTCGGCGCCAACTCCATGGATAACGTCAATTATTCGTACGGGGTGACCGGGATTCAGCCCTTCGTTATTCCCTTCTTCTATTCCGCGAACAACGTCACGAACAAGCCCTTCAACTATACCTATGGCCGGTATCACGTCAATTCGGTTTACGGAAGTGCCGACCTTGGGTTCAAGAACTTCCTGTTCCTGACGGTTACCGCACGCAATGACTGGTTTTCCACCCTCAACATCAATACCGACAGCTACCTCTATCCTTCGGTTTCGGGTAGCTTCGTATTTTCCGACGCATTCCGCCTTCCGACATGGATCAGCTTCGGAAAGCTGAGGGCATCCTACGGGGAAGGTTCCAACGGCGCCTCGGCTTACCAAAACGCCCTTACCTATGGTCTGCAGGGGTACAGCATCAACAGCCAGCCCCTGGGTTATGTATCCAATACCAGTATTCCCAATGCTTTCCTGAAACCCGTCAGGATACAAGAAGACGAAATAGGGTTGAACATGGATTTCTTCAGCCACCGCTTCGGTTTCGACGTGGCTGTGTATAACAAGAAAACCACCGATGACATCCTCCCGGTGACGATCAGTCCCACTTCAGGTTATCCCTCCAACTACGAGAACATCGGTGTCCTGAACAACAAGGGGATAGAAGTGTTGCTCAACGTTACCCCGATCTCTACCAGGCATTTCACCTGGGACCTGTCCTTCAACTTCTCCGACAACCGGAACCGCGTACTTGACCTCGGACCTGGCGTCCAATCCATCGTGATCAACGGCGCTTACCCTCGCTGGGGAAGCGAAGTCAGTGTGGATGCAGTCAAAGGGCTACCCTACGGGCAGATCATGGGATATGCCTACACCAAGAACGCCCAGGGCCAACACGTCATCGATTCGGTCTCTGGAGAGCCCGTGCAAACCGGGGTCGTTCCCCTGGGAAGCGGCAACTACAACCTCTATGGTGGGTTGACCAATACCTTCCGCTACAAAGGGTTTAGCTTGAGTTTCCTGATCGATTACAAATACGGTGCGAAAATTTACTCCGGCACCAACCTGCTCCTGGATTACTACGGATTGCAGAAAAACACCCTGCAGGGCCGTGCCAACGGATATGTAGCACCAGGTGTAGACGGCAAAGGCAATCCCAATACGGTTGTCGTACCCGCCCAACAATACTGGCAGGACATTTCCGCGGGTGGTGCGGATCATATAGCACAGGAATTCATTTACGATGCCAGCTTCATCAAGCTTCGCTCTCTGACATTGGGTTATTCCCTGCCCAGCGCCATGCTGAGGGGAACGTTCATGAAAGGGGTGACCATAAACCTGGTTGGCAGGAACCTGCTCATCCTGATGAAGCACACGCCGAACATCGACCCCGAATCCGGATACAACAATACGAATGGTCAAGGGCTTGAATTGTCCGACTATCCCCCTGTCCGGAGCATGGGCGCAAATGTGCACGTGAATTTCTAATTCATCCACGAATCCCAAATTATCAAAGATGAAACATAAACTGATCATACTCTCATCCGCCGCCGCACTTACTATGGCCATGGGCTGTAAGAAGAACTTCGTGGCGATCAATACGGACCCCGAGCACGTCACCTCATCGGTTATGAACTATGCCTACATGCTCACCTCCGCGGAACTGATTACCTCGGGGAACAGCGACGGGAACTGCTATGAGGACTGGCGGAACAACCTGATTTATGCAGCTACCCAGATCCAACACCTGTCCTCTACGGTCGGGTACTGGGATGGGGACAAGTACACATACAACCCCAGCTATAACTCGGCCTATTGGGACCAGAACTATCCCAATACGATCACCAATATCGTGGAGTGCGTGTACCACACCAAGGGGGATACGACCCAGGCCAACCTGTATAACATTGCCAGGATTTTCAAGGCTTTCATGTTCCAGCGCATGACGGATATGTATGGGGATTGTCCCTATACCCAGGCCGGCCTGGGTTACCTCGCCGGGATTACGGCGCCGGTATATGACAAACAACAAGTCATCTACGACAGCCTCTTCGCCGAATTGCAGGATGCCGCCCAAAACCTAAGCACCACCGCTACGAATACCGTGGGGGCTGGTGACCTGATCTACGGAGGCGACCCAACCGAGTGGAAGAAATTCGCCTATTCTGAAATGCTTCGCCTGGCCATGCGCCTCGTCAACGTGGACCCCACTACCGCCCAGAAATGGGTTGGGGTAGCCATTGCCGGAGGCGTATTCACCAGCAATACCGACGATGCCATAGTCGTTCACCAGGATGAGCATGACCAAACCGCTAACGGGTCGGGCTCCGTTCTCGTGTACCAGGATCCGGATGCCTCCCGCCTGAGCGAAACCTTCGTCAACTACCTCAAATCGACCAACGATCCCCGCCTGACTTACATCGGCACCGTATGCATGCACCCCGAAATTGCCTGGGGTTCTGCCGGTTTCGACTACGGCGATACGACCTGGGGCCACCAATTGGGACAGCCCAATGGCTACGATTTCAGCGGCGGTACAACGGACATTTCCCACTCCAACAACTGGCCCAACCTTCCTGCGGATCCCAACTCCGATTCGCTGGCCGTCTACCAGGCCAGGTATTCCGTGGTCAACCGGTATACCTACGCCAAACTGGGCTCGCCCACGTTGTTCCTGACCGACGCGGAAACCCAATTCTTATTGGCGGAAGCCGCCTTCAGGGGATGGGTAACCTCAGGTTCGGCGGCGAGCTACTATACCGCCGGTGTCCAGGCCGCCTTTGCCCAGATCGCCGAATCCGGTGCGCCCACCCTGTCCAAAACCGGGGGCCCCGCCGTCGATCCCACTGCCTACCTCGTAGCCAATCCCTATAACGCGGCCAATGCCTTGGAGCAGATCAACGACCAGATTTGGGTTTGCACCTTCATGGACGAATACGAATCCTGGGCCAACTGGCGCCGTTCCGGCTTTCCCGTCCTGACACCCGTGAATTATCCGGGTAATGTCACCAGCGGGACCATTCCCCGCCGGTTCACTTACCCTCAGGGAGAACCGACGACCAACACGACCAACTACAATGCGGCCGTCGCCGACCTGAAAAATGGGGACAAGATGACGTCCCCCGTGTGGTGGGATACCCAGTAGTTCCTCTGCAGCATTTCGATTATGATAATGGATGGCCCGGCGTCTGCCGGGCTTCCTTTTTTTATATAGTACATTTGCCGCTATGCATGGCGTTCCGTTAACGGAGTTAGAAGAAGAAATGGTTTGGGACTGGATTTATAGTGAATTGTCCTTTAAACCAAGCGTTCGATCTATTGATTGGCCTTCCATAAGTGCCCGAAAGAGGTATTTTAAATTTAAAATCGACTTTTTGTTTGGGGCCGACTATAACGCGCAGAAGAATGAAAATTTCATCAGGCAAGGAATCGAAGCCTTTATAGAGATAACTGTTCCCGGCGAGGAAATTTATGCATTAAATTGGCAACATGTGAGCTACTCCTATGATCCCCGGAAGCTGAGCATTTATGATATGATTGAAGACAACTCCAGCAAGGCCAAAATTTCTTTCATTCCCAATGGGGACTACTATATTTTTCTTACAAAAGATTTAGAAAATATTTGGTTTGGGCATCCCTGGGAAAAGACTATTACGATAATTGGTGATAAACTATTAAATGCTTTTAAATTCAAGGGTCGCTATTCTATTTAGCGGTTTTCCTCACCCTCCACACCTGCGCCGTCGTCCCCACCAAAAATCCCAGGAAACAAACCCCAATCCCGAGTTTCACCATTGGGTCGCCAGGCCCCGTTGCCAGGGGATGCCCCACGGGAAAGCGCGTAAACGTCTCCGTGACCCCGGGAATCCATGATAAAAAGTACGAAAGACTATACCCGATCGTCGCCACATAGGAAGAAGCCTTCCCGAAGTGGTGCGAATCCCCCCTGAAGGCAAAAAAAAGCACGACTAAAATCACCACTCCCAGGATATGCCCCGGCGCAATCCCCCCGTGCGCAAAGATCCCAAACCCCGTCAGGCAGGTAAAAATCGTAGCTAAAATATACGTCTTGCCAAAGAAAGTCCTCCACGAAATTTCCCCGAAACGAAGCAGGGCAAACGTCCCGAAAGCCAGGGCGATCAGGCTGATAACCGTGTGGATCCATCCGAAGACAGAGATTCCGGTGGGCATAACTGAATGATTTGGTAGGCCCCAATATAGAAAAAATGCCGTATATTTTAAAGCGCATGCTTCGAAACCTTGTCCTCGGCTCTTTATTGCTCGCCCTTATTCAATTCCGGGCGATGGGGCAAACCGACCCCGGCTTCTTCGTCGAACGTCTGACCGAGCGCGACGGCCTGTCCTCCAAAAATATCACCTGCATGTACCGGGACCGGAGGGGATTCCTTTGGATCGGCACCACCAATGGCCTCAACCTGTACGACGGCAGGTCCATAGTCGTTTTCCGGCATGACCGCCAGGATTCCAGCTCTATTTCCGACAACCGGATATGGACCATCATCGAGGACAAGGCCGGGTATTTGTGGTTGGGGACCGACGACGGCATTTGCCGCTTCAACCCCTACAACCATACCTGCGTCACTTACCGGCAATTCGACGGGCGTTATAACTTCAACTGCCACCTTTATAAAGACGGGGAAGGGACGCTTTGGGCCCTTTCGGCCGGCGGATTGATGTATTTCGATGACACGCTTAAAATCTTCAGGTCAGTGCCCGATTTCCAGGGGCAATTCTCGCACGCCATGGTGGAGGGATCACCCGGGGAATATTGGATCAGCGCCTATGGTGGGCTGGTGCGGTGGAAACGTGCCAGCGGCCATTTACAACTATTCCACCTGGGCAACTCGAAAGGAGAAGACCTGGTTACCACCTTGTACAAGGACCACGGGGGGCGGATACTCGTAGGTTCCTGGGCAAAGGGGCTTGGCCTGTGGAACCCTGAAAAACAAACCGTGGATACTTTTATGTGGAAAGCTGAAGGCTTTCCCTCCAACAACCGGATCGTCATGGCCCTGGATGAAACGAAAGAGCCCGACGGCAGCTATATCTTATGGATGGGGACTTCCGAAGGACTGATGAAGTTGAACCTTCCGGAAAAAACAACCCCGGGGATGCTCCAGGCGATACGGCCGCTACCCGGCATCAGCAGCCCTGGCGTCCTGCTGCACGATACGGATGGAATCCTATGGATCGGAGAAGGGGAAGGGATTTGCAAATACATCAGAAGAAATCAGTATTTCCGGGAAGTAGCCGCCGTCAAGGGCTATCCCGATCATATCGTGCCCGATACAAAAAAAGGCCTGTTGATCGCCAGTTGGTATGGGAATGGCCTGACCTGCTTCGATTCATTGTTTCATTTGCGGAAAACGTGGCCCGCAAAACCGCCGGTGAACCTGAATGAGGTCCAGGTCTCGGATGTAATGCGCACCCGGGACGGAGCCCTGTGGATAGCCACCTTCGGCGGACTGTGCAGGTATGATGAAAAAACAGATAAATCCACCTGGTTCCGGCACCGCAAGGACGATTCCGCTTCCCTGGCGGAAAACCGGCTGACAGCCCTGATCCAAGACCGGGATGGGAAAATCTGGATCGCAACCTATTCGAAAGGCATCGACCGCTACGACCCCAAATCAAAAAGGTTCGAACACTTCCCCCCCAACGACGAATATCCGGGTAGCATCAGCACCGGCCGCGTTTGGAGCTTCTATCAGGATACGAGCGGAGCTCTTTGGATCTGCACCAATAACGCCCTTAGCCGATACGAGCCGTCGAGCCGGACCTTTATCAACTATCCCACCGGCGGTGCCATCAGCAATGCCGTGGCTGATAATGCCGGCACCCTGTGGCTATCCACGGAAAAGGGGCTGGCCAGTTTCAATACCAAAACGCGTAAGATGCACCTGTACGCCGCGGAAGAGGGCCTGGGAGAGGACAATATCCGTTTTGTCATGAATGACCGGGACGGACGTATATGGTTAGTTACTGAGAAAGGGTTGACTCGATTCGACCCAAGGACCAGGGTCTTTGTCACCTTTGGCGAAAAGAACGGCATACCCGATTTATCGAATGGTTCCCTGGCCAGGGACTGGGACGGCAACATCCTGGTGGGCGCCCCGAACAAAATCATCCGGTTCTCCCCGAAAGCACTGGGCGGCCCCGCCCCTCCTCCTCCCGTGTACATTACCGCAATCAGGGTGGACGGACAGCTACAAACCTTCGACCACCCCATAGAAACGATCGGACGTTTGACCACGGATTTCCATCATAACTCCCTTTCCTTCACCTTCACCGCCCCTGAATTTTTCAACGGGGGAGCCGTGAAATATACCTACTTCATGGAGGGGATAGATGACGCCTGGTCCAGGCCCGATCCCAACCCTTCGGTCACTTATGGCAATCTTTCCCCCGGCACCTATCGGTTCCGGGTAAAGGCCGCAAGCAGCGATGGGGAATGGAATGAGGCCGGGACCAGCTTCGTCATTACGGTCACCCCGATCTATTGGCAAACGTGGTGGTTCAAGGTGGGACTTGCGGTAGCGGCCGTCTTGCTGGTCTATACCCTTTTCCAGGCCCGGATACGAAGCATCCGCAAGCGCGAAGCGCTGAAAACCGCCCTCAACCGGCAGATTTCGGATATGCGCCTCAAGGTGCTGAGGACCCAAATGAACCCTCACTTCCTGTTCAACGCCCTCAACTCCATTCAGGAATGCATCTATACAGGCCAAACCGGCGCCGCCTCGGCCTACTTATCCCGTTTCTCCCGCCTGGTCCGGCTCATCCTGGAGCAATCCGAACATCCCTTTATCAGTGTGGGCAGCGAAATCACCTTTCTTGAACTTTACCTGGAGGTGGAAAAGCTCCGCTTCCAGGATTCATTCCGGTACAGCATCACCCTGGCCCATCCGGATATTGCCTATGCCTTGATTCCCCCCCTCATCATACAACCCTTCGTGGAAAACGCCCTGTGGCACGGCCTTGCACCCAAGGAAGGGGAAAAGTTACTCACTGTGCGTTTCGATGCGGACGACCGCTTTGTCTACATCATGGTTTCGGACAACGGCATCGGCCGGGATGCCGCCAAGGGGAAGTCCGGTCTACCCTGGAGCGAGCCCCGCACCTCCATGGGGATGCGCCTGTCCGAAGAACAATTGCAAACCCTGGCCCAATTGTCGGGTGAAAAAGCCGAAATCCGGATCGAGGACCTCAGAAGCCCCGGTGGCAGAGGCCTGGGGACAGTAGTGCACATCCGCGTACCCGTCGTCCACGCGCCCACTTATCAATCCGCAATAGGAATTGGCAAAAAGCCCGGAATAAAACCAGGGTACAAGTCGTAAATTCCGGCCCGGATGCGTGCCATTATTATCGATGACGAACAAAAGGGGCGAAACTTACTGAAAGAGTTGTTGGCCCGCGCCATCCCCAACCTAGTCATCCAGGCCGAAGCCAAAAATGCCGACGAGGGCATCCAACTCATCCACAGATACGAGCCCGACCTGATTTTCCTGGATGTGAACATGCCCGGTAAAACCGGATTCGATATGCTCCAGGCCTTGCAGCCCGTGAAATTTGAAATCATCTTCGTCACCGCTTACCACGAATATGCCATCCGCGCCTTCAAATACAACGCCTTTGATTACATCCTCAAACCCATCGACTACGAGGAACTGGAACAATGCATGGCCCGCCTCCAGGAAAAGCGCCGTGACCGGGACCTCCATGGCCAGGTAAGCTCCCTGCTGCACACCGTCCAACAGCCCAAGTCCCTGCCCGAAAGGATCATGGTCCATTCCATGGATGGCATGAGCGTCATCCCCATCGTGGACATCATCTACCTGGAAGCCGCGGGTGCCTACAGCATCTTCTATATCCGGGACCAGGACAAGCTCATATCCTCACTCAACCTCAAGGAATACGAAGACCTCCTGACCCCCCACCGCTTTTTCCGCGTCCACCATTCCTTCCTCATCAACCTCGCCGAAGTCAAGAAATTCGTCAAGTCCGAAGGCGGCTACGTCCTGATGAGCAACGGCAGCAAAGTCGACGTCTCCAAGCGCCGCAAGGAGGAATTTCTACAATTACTCACCGGCGAATAACCATTGATTGGAGGTCGCAATTTGCGTCCTCCAATTAGGTGCCCACCAAGAATTATAAAATATGTACGTTCAGTTAGGAATAAGATTACTAATAGTGTGCATTCGAATTCGCCTTTTATTCTAACTTGACTATAAAGTGTAGGTTATGGAGATGGCGGTTTTGGAGGAATCGATTATTACTAAAATCTACCTTGTCCGCGGCCAGAAAGTAATGTTAGATAGTGACCTGGCAGAGGTTTATGGTCTGGAAACCAAGCGTTTAAAAGAGCAGGTCAACCGAAATATAGACCGCTTTCCGAAACACTTTATGTTTCAATTAACCAAAGATGAGAACGAAATCTTAAGGTCGCAATTTGCGACCTTAAGACACGGAGAACATTCAAAGTACCTTCCTTATGCATTTACCGAACATGGTGTATTAATGCTATCGAATGTTCTGAAAAGCAAGCGAGCGATAGAAATGAGTATTAAGATTATCGATGTTTTTGTGAAGATTAGGGCAATGCTGCTTACCCATAAAGACATCCTCTTGAAATTGGATCAACTTGAAAAACAAGTCACTCAAAACAGTGAGGACATACGTATGATTTTTGCAGCGCTCAAGCAACTATTAACCCCACCTGAATCACCCCGACAGAGGATCGGCTTTAAGACTTAGGGAAAACCACCTCGAACACCACCGCGTAATCCCCCGCAGGCTTGTCCACCAAATCCCGAGGAATCAGTAATGTAGACCCCTCGAACGGAATCCGCCGCCCAAAACCCAACAACTTCACCTTCGACCGGGAAGGCAAAGTAAACCCGGTCAACGGAATAGTTGCCGGCAGTCGCACGGATGTGTCCGATTCCGAAGAAAGATAAAACACATAAGCCTTAGTAGAATCGGCCGACCGCGTATAAAACACCCGGTCATGCCCATACGGCGCGATCATCCGCGACCCATAAATAGCCGAACCGCAAATGTTCATCCACCGCCCGATCTCGCCCAACCGCTCGTATGCTACCGGATCAAAATCCCCGGAAGGGCCCGGCCCGATATTCAACAGGAAATTCCCACCCCAGGCCACGATGCGTATCAGCATATGCACCAACGAAGAAGCCGGCTTATAATGATCCCCCGGCACATAGCTCCAGCTCCCGCCCATGGTCATGCACGTTTCCCAGGGATAGGAGAGGGGATGATCGGGGATTTGCTGTTCCGGTGTCCGGTAATTCTCGTAAGGTCCGCCCACCGCCCGGTCCACCACGATAAGGCCCGGCTGCAACCCCCGTGCCATGGCCGCAATGCGCGGCATGTCGATGTCCTGGTGGTTTTGGGGAGAAACCCAGCCTCCGTCCAGCCACAGGATATCCATGTGACCGTAGCCGCTCATCAGTTCCTGGATCTGCGCATAAGTATAGTCTTTAAAGGCCTGCCACCGCGCCGGATATTTAGCGATATCATAGTTCACATTCCGGTCTTTAGGAGGGAAATACGACCACCAATAATCATCACTATGCCAATCAGGCTTGGAAAAATAAGCGCCTATGCCGAATCCTTGGGCCCGGAAGGCGTTGAATACCTCCAGCGCGACGTTTCGGTGAAAAGGGCTGTTCATAATGCTATACGAGGTCTGGTGGGTATCGAACATGCAAAACCCATCATGGTGCTTGGTCGTAAAGACGACATAGCGCATCCCGGCAGCGTGAGCCGCCGCAGCCCACCGCGTAGGATCGAACCCGACCGGATTAAAGGTCGAAATCAAACCCTCATAAGCCTTTTTGTATGTGAAATAGTCGGAAGCATAAGGCCCGCGGCGCTGCGTCCACCCCTCGTCCTCGGGACAAAGACTCCAGCTTTCCACGATGCCCCATTGGCTATAGGTCCCCCAATGCATGAGTAATCCGAACTTCTGATCCTGCCACCAGGAAATCTTTCGCAGAACGGCGGTATCGGTCGGCGCGACATATCCTTCCTGGGCCACCACGTGGCCCAACAAAAAAAATATCCCCCCCGCAGTCAGGAATTTTCGCATGCTATTGAAAAATTTGCGGTGCAAAATTCACATGCCACATCTTCAATAAAGCCTCTTGCTGGGACCGTGCCCGCTCGATAAAATCCGTATAATTCTTCTTCTCCTTAGGCGTCCAATCGACTTCGGCCAGCGCCAATGCCCGGGGATACACCATATATTCCACATAATCCGACGTCTTCATGTATTCCGTCCAGACATTCCCCTGGGCGCCCAGCACATAGTGCGCAAGATCCGCGGGAATGGCCGCCGCGCAGGGCTCGTACCCATACACCGTATCCACCGGCAGGAACCCGCCAATCGCCAAAGGTTCATGTGCCGGATCGGCCTGGTAGTGATCGAAATACATGTATTTACCCGGGGTCATGATGACATCGTGGTGCTGCTGCGCCGCGGCGATACCTCCTTCTTCTCCCCTCCAGCTCATGACCGTGGCGTTCTGCGCCAGTCCCCCTTCCAGGATTTCATCCCAGCCGATGATGCTACGCCCTTTGCTGTTCAGGTATTTTTCAATTCTTTGTACAAAATAGCTTTGCAACGCATCTTCGTCCGCCAGCCCCAGGTCGTGCATTCGTTTCTGGCACTTGGGACAGACCTTCCAACGCGTCTTGGGGCATTCGTCGCCCCCGATGTGGATGTATTTGGAAGGGAAAAGG
>CAZJDB010000017.1:0-3457 GCA_964544695.1 uncultured Chitinophagaceae bacterium | reverse complement strand
CAATATGTTAATGGTCAATGCTTTATAATTTGGCAATCTTTTAGCTGCTGAATAGCCATGCTGAAAAATTACCTCAAGATTTCCTGGAGAAACCTCCTTAGGAACAAAACCTATACTGCGATCAACGTTGCCGGCCTGGCGCTGAGCATGACTTGCGGGATCCTGATTTTCATCCTCGTGAGTTTCAACCTGAGCTTCGACAAATTTCATAAGAACGGGGACCGGATATACCGTTTGGTTACGGAGGCCCACCGGGACAATATTTCTTATGTATCGAGCGTGCCGCCTGCATTGGGAAGCGCCATTCGCAGGGACTACACTTTCGCGGAAGCGGTAGCAAGGATCGTCAACCTGGGTGACCAGACGATTACCGTGGGGCAAGGCGCGCAGGCAAAGCCCTTCAAGGAGGCGGATGGGATCAATTTCGCGGAGGCGTCCTATTTCAACATTTTCAATTTTCCATTGGTGGCGGGGTCGGTGAGCCCGGAAAAAAATACGGTGGTCCTTACGGAAAGGGTGGCCAAAAAATATTTCGGTAACGAAAATCCAATTGGTAAAACGCTGAATTTGGACAGGGGAGTCCTGCTCACGGTTACCGGTATCCTGAAAGACCTGCCTCCCAATACGGATCAGAAGGGGGAGGTTTTTGCCGCGTATCAAACCCTTGAGGCAACGAATGACTTTTTTGTGAAGGACGATTCCTGGGGAGGTATCGGGAGTGCGATGCAGTGTTTTGTACGCCTGAAGCCGGGCGTGAACCTCTCGCAAATCGAGGCTGAGATGGATGCTTATGTCCCGAAATTCCGGCCGAAGAGTAAAAATGTCCATCATTACAAGCTGCAACCCCTGGCGGAGGTCCATTTTGACGGACGCTACGGTGGGGCCATGGAGAAGAAGACCCTTTGGGTGCTGTCCCTGATCGGGGCCTTCATCCTGATTACGGCGTGCGTGAATTTTATCAACCTGGCCACGGCGCAGGCGCTGAAGCGCGGAAAGGAAGTGGGTGTGCGCAAGGTGCTGGGCAGTCGTCCGGCGCAACTCTTCTGGCAATTTATTTTAGAGACGACCCTGATTGTGATGGTGGGAATGGGACTGGCGATCGTGCTGGCGTTCATACTGCTGCCCTATGAAAACACGCTCTTCAAGAGCGATATGTCTATGGCGTCCGTAAATGTCGGATTCCTGGCGGCGCTGGGGGTAACAGTGATCCTCCTGGCGGGCGCCTACCCGGGCCTGATCATGGCGGGGTTCAGACCCACGGCGGCCCTGAAAGGCAAGATCACCCAGCAGCAGATCGGCGGCTTCAATATGCGGCGGGGTTTGATCATTACCCAGTTCGCCATTTCCCAGGTATTGATTACGGGGATGCTGGTGATTGCCCTGCAGATGCGCTATACGAATGGGGGAGAATTAGGGTTCAATAAAGACGCGGTATTGATCGTGGCCATGGGATTGGATTCGACGGGGTCGCCCATCAAGGCGTTCAAAAACAGCCTGGCTGTCATGCCGGGGGTGGAAAAGGTAACGGCCTGTTATACGGCTCCATCGGCGCGCGGGGGCTGGAGTACCAATGTACGGTTCGATAACCATGCGGAGGACGAGGCTTTTCTCATCAGTGTCAAATCCGCGGATGACCAATACCTGTCCGCTTTCGGCCTTGAGGTGTTGGCAGGGCGTAATCTTTATCCCTCAGATACGCTCAAGGAATTCCTGGTAAATGAAACCTTTGTTCGGAAGCTGAACATTACGAATGACAACCAGATCCTCGGGAAAAGGTTATCCATAAACGGGGGGCACATGACGGCTCCTATTGTGGGGGTGATTCGGGACTTTCACGACGAGTCCTTTCATTCGGATATCAATCCTGTTTGCATTGGCTCGGGGTGGGGGCAGTATTCTGAATACGCGGTGAAGATCGACATGCGCAAGGCGTCGACGGTTATCCCCGCGATCGGAAAGGTCTGGGACAACCTGTATCCGGGCCAGATTTTCGATTACCAGTTCCTGGATGACCAGATTGCCTCCTTTTACCGGACCGAAACGACGATGCTTCGCCTGGCCCAGGTCTTCACGCTGATCGCCCTGGGGATCGGCTGCATGGGGTTGTACGGCCTGGTGATGTTCATGGCGGCCCAGAAAACGAAAGAAGTGGGCATTCGCAAAGTGCTGGGCAGTACGGTTGGGCAGATCGTGTGGTTGTTCGGCCGGGAGTATGCCAGGTTGATCGTGATCGCATTCGTGCTGTCGGTGCCCGTGACGTGGTGGCTGATGAGCCGGTGGCTGCAGGATTTCAAATACCATATAACGCTGGGGCCCCTTTACTTTGCGGCGACCCTGGTGCTGATATTCGCCATTGCTTTTGTGACGGTGGGGTATCAGAGTGTCAGGGCGGCGCTGGTGAATCCTGTGAAGAGTTTGCGATCAGAATAGGGGAGCATTCAATCGTAGATGTCTCGTCTATTGCCGATTTCCAGGATAAAAACTGTCAAGATATTGTCTTGGATGCTGTATATGACGCGGTAGTCGCCGATCCGAATTCTATAGCCAGGGCGACCTTTGAGTTTTTTATAACCGTGCGGTCTGGGATTGGAGGCAAGCCCTTTGAGGGCAACTGTTATTTTGGTATAATCAGGTGGAGGGATTTTGGAAAGTTCCTTTTGCGCGCGTTTTTCAATAACAACCTGATACATCACTTTTTCTTTTTGCGGGAAGCGGCGATCTGTTTCAAGGCCTGATCGAGAGGGATGAACTCTTGTTTGCGGCTCATCGCTGTATCATAGGCTTTAATATCCTGAAGGTCTTCGAGTTCCGCAAGCAACTTGTTATAATCTTTGATGGCAAGGAAAACACCCACCTTGTTGCCGCTCGCGTCAACCACGAAATTTTCTTTATGTTTTTGACGGGTGGTTACAGTATTCATTTCTAACGCTGTTTCAAACAAAGGTAGTTCAAAAAAGGATTAGATCGCTTCGCACACGAGTCCACCCAGCGTCTTCAACGCCTTATCGATAGCCGGGGTATACGGCATCGCGAAACTCAGGCGCATGCAATGATTATAGCGTTGATCCAGGCTGAAAAGCTGGCCCGGTGAGATGCTGATTTTTTGTTCAATTGCCGCCTGGAAAAGGGCCGCCGAGTGAACGGCGCGGTTCATTTCTACCCATAGTACATAGCCTCCCTTGGGCTGGGTCACCCGGGTGTCCGGGGGGAAGTAACGGGCAATGGCCTGGATGTAGGCAAGGCTTTGCGTATGCAGGGCCTTTCGGAGTTGGCGCATGTGCTGCTCCCAGCGGTTGTGCGCCAGGAACTGCCCGATCGCGGCGTGGGTGACGTGCGTGCTGGAAATGGAATGGATGCGTTTGAGCTCCATGACGCGGTCGAGGTGACGCCCGGGGATGCACCAGCCTACGCGGTACCCGGGGGCCAGGGACTTGGAGACCGAGGCGCACAGCAGGAC